>DATLNZ010000189.1 GCA_035536535.1 Actinomycetota bacterium
AGTGCGGCGCGCCTGCTGCGAGTTCCTCGACCACTACCTCGTACCGGAAGCCCTACCCGAACTCATCCGACTGGTCGACGATCCGCATCCTCGGGTTCGACTTTTGGCGCTGCATGCACTCGCGTGTGACCGGTGCAAGGAAGGTGACTGTCGCGCGGAAGAAGAGGCCGTCCTCCCGAAGGCGGTGCGGGTCCTGCGACAAGACCCGTCACCGCACACACGTGCGATGGCGATCGAGGTGATCGGGCGGTTCGTCCACGCGAGTGACGTCGCGTCGCTGGCCGTCGTCGAAGCGGCGACAAGCGACCCCAGTTCGGCCGTCAGGAAGAAGGCCAGTTGGCATGCGCCCGGCGGAACGATTTACACACGGACGGCGCCACGCCCGCCACGGGCGACGAAGTCAACCACCTGACCGTGATCTACCCGCAATGTCGCGCAGTGCGAGCGTAGGCCGGATCTGCCCAGCTATCAAAGCCCCTGCCGGCAGATTCCGCGCATGGGCCGCGCCTGGAGTCGAACCGTCGTACTTCCGTCCATGGCTTTGTAGCGGGGGGGACTTCGATACGGGGGAGCGAGTGTGCAAGCAATGCGGACCGTAAACCGGCGCACCAGCCGCGCGCGAACGCTGACAAGTTTCTCGAGCGATCACACGGCGGCGCGACCTGCCAGCGCCCCGGGGACCTGGAGCTCCTCACGGTTCTCGTAGAGTCGGCGGATCGCCTCCAGGTCGCCGGCGATTGCCGTAGCGCTCGCGTCATCTAGCAGGTCGTCGTAAGCAGCATCGGTCTCGCTTCTGTAGGCGGGTTCCATCTGGGCCCATACGTCCCACGGCAGCATTTCGTCCTTGTTGAGCGCAGCGAAGTCGTACAGAACGCTTCCGCGGACCTCGCCGATCCCCCAGTTCACGCCGCCCATCTTGAACCGGTTCGGATCGAGCTCACCGCTTCGGCACTTCTGCCAGGCCTCGGTGCCGGAAAGGTACTTCGTCCCTGCTGTGGATTCCGACGTGGCCGCCGGATCGCGAGCTCCAAACCAGTCGTCGCCGTACTCCGGATCGAGGCGAGTCCACCTGTCTGTTTCCGGATGCCAGTACTCGATGATCCAGTGGTCTACCCACACGTCTGGCTCGAAGTAACCGGCGAAACCTGCCCGGACACGCGCGGGTGTGCCCGTGTACCGGAGGAGCGCACACGTCAGCGTCGCAAAGTGTCGGCACGTTCCGTGGAGCCGCGTGTCCGCGGGCCGGGCATCCACGAGCGGCGAGGGCTCGAGTGTGACGATCCGCTCGATCATGGCGCGAGCCGGTCGAAGCTGAGGATCGTCTCTGCCTTCGGGAACGGGACGTCCGTCGACGAGGCACCCCCGCACAACGCGCGCGATATCGCCCGGGCCCTCCGGAAGGTCGCGCAAAGCGTCGGGGTTGACGCCGTCGAGGTCCGTGATCGGGCCCGGCGTCACGTAGTAGTCGAACTCCGAGTTCACCCTAAGACTCCGGCAGACGCGAAATTCCCTGTCAAGTCGTGCGACCTGACTGCCAGCCCGAGCCTCTCCAGTTCGACGGTGTGCCGGCGACTTACTCAAGTGTCGCGGCCTCTACGCGACACTCGGCATCGGCGTCACGTTCCTGCTCGCGATCATCACCGTCACCGGCTTCCTCGCCGAGTGCGGAGGGCCGAGAACGATTCGAGGAAGCTGGGCCGCCTGGATTCGAACCAGGACTACCAGGGCCAGAACCTGGCGCGCTGCCGGGTTACGCTACGGCCCACCGTTGCGTGGGACAAATCTAGCATCCCCCGGGACCTCCGCCTGATATGACCCTCCCCCAGCTGGACGATGCAGGCCGTTTGCAACTCGCGAGCCTGCTGGAGGACCTCCCCCAGAACACGATCCCGCTGCACGCCCTCCGGACGGGCAACGGGCGCTTTTACGCAGACGACGCAGCAGCGGCCGTCGAGCCCAGCCTGCTGCCACGCGAGCTCAACGGGTTCGGCCCCCCGGACCGTCTCTGGCGCCTTCTGCGCGGGATCCCGAAGTGGGACTGCGTCTTGGTTGAAAGGGAGGACGCGCGAGAGCTGGGCCGGGTCATCGAGGCCGAGACGGGGGTGTCCGTCCGGTACTTCGACGACGTCGAGTACACGCTCCCGGGCCCGCCACTCGTCCCTCACGATGACCGGGTTCGCGTCCTTGGGCCCGATGACCTGCCCCTGCTGGAGTCCCGTTTCGGTCTGGTCGGAGAGTCAGCCGATGCTGCGCGGCTCCTTCTGGATACCGGACTGGTGGCCGGGGCCTTCGACGAGTCTGGACAACTCGTCGGTCAGGCCAACAACCACGCCCGGACCGATCTCCACGCGGAGATAGGCGTCGGCACCGACGAGGCGGCCCGCGGCCTGGGGCTCGCGACGTCCGCCGCGTCGCTGGTTGCCTCGCTGGTGATGCGGGACGGCCTCGTTCCGGTGTGGAGCACCGGCGAGCACAATGCGGCCTCGAGACGGGTGGCCGAGAAGCTCGGGTTCCAGGAGGTGTGGCGTCGGACGTTCGTCATTCCGGATCGGCCCGTGGCGGCCGGCGCAGTTGGATGAAGCGGCGACCGGACCGGGGGTCGGTGAACGACGAGGTCCGCTCGAACCCCAGGCCCTCGCACAGCCGGATGGCCCGGCAGTTGAACTTCGCCACCGTGACCCGCAATGGCGTGGAGCCGCCCGCCAAGTCGAATGCGGCACTCGCGGCCTGCCGACCGAGCCCGTGCCCAACCAGGTCCGGACGCAGTCCCAGCCCCACGTCCAGGGCGTCGTCCGGGTAGTCGCCACCGGGGACTCGCGCGTCGGGTCCGAAGCAGCAGAACCCGGCGGGCTCCCCCTTGTCGTCCAGCAGGGCGTGGTAGCCGTTGGCAGCATCGAGCAGCGCCGAGGTGTCGTCGTCCCCGTCGTACATCGAGAGATCGCCCCCGTAGCGCCACGAAGCTATGGCTCTGGCACGCTCTTCGGTCATCGGCGCAAAAATCAACCTCGTCACACCAGCGCACCCGCCCTCAAGGCACGGTCAACGGCCCGCGCACGTCGCGCACCGGCACCGCGGTCAGCCTGCCGGTGAAACCGATACTTCGCGGGCAGCCCGCAAGCGGGCCACCGATTCGGCCCGCCCGATGATGTAGATGGACTCGAAAAGGGGCAGCGACACGGTGGTGCCGCTGATCGCGATCCGGATCGGCTGGGGCCCCTTGCGCTTGTGGAGGCCCAGGTCGGCCACCAGCGACTGGATCGCATCCTTGATCGCATCCACCGTCCATGGCTCCAGCGACTCAAGCTTCGTCGCCGTGGCCTCCAGCGTCGCGTCCGCCTGCCCCCCGCTCATGAACTGGTCCCAGGCGTTGGGGTCGATCGGAGGCCGCGCGCTCAGGTAAGAGATCGCCTGCGGGACCTCCGACAGCCTCACGACCCTGGTCTGGATCAGCTCGTGCTCGATCGCGGCCGACAGCGCGTTGGTGTGCGTGTCCGGACAAAGCTCGAGCACGCGCGACCGCAGCTCGTCCGGTGACAGCGCCTTGATGTACTCCTGGTTCATCCAGTCCAGCTTTTGGCGGTCGAAGATCGCACCGTGGGGCTGGACGCGGTCCAGCGTGAACTCCCCCACGAGGCG
>DATLNZ010000190.1 GCA_035536535.1 Actinomycetota bacterium
GAACACCGGCTCGACTGTCGTCGGGACCTCGTCCAGCGCTCCGTCCAGCGCGGCGCGCAGCATCGCCCGGGTGTGCGGGATCGACATCCGCCTGCCGGTCCCGAAAGGACCCCCCGTCCACCCCGTGTTCACGAGCCAGACCCGGGAGCCGTGCTTGACGATCTTCTCGCCGAGCATCTTCGAGTAGGTCCCCGGGGGCAGCGGCAGAAACGGCGCTCCGAAGCACACCGAGAAGGTCGCCTGCGGCTCGGTCACCCCCCGTTCGGTCCCGGCCACCTTCGCGGTGTAGCCGGAAAGGAAGTAGTACCTGGCCTGCTCGGTCGTCAGCCGAGAGATCGGAGGCAGGACGCCGAACGCGTCGGCGGTGAGGAACACGACATCCTGGGGGTGGCCCCCGACCCCGCCTTCGGCGACGTTGGGGATGAAAGAGATCGGGTACGAACCGCGGGTGTTCTCGGTAATCGAGCCGTCGTCGAAGTCCACGCGCCGGGTGTCCGGGTCCACGACCACGTTCTCCAAAATCGCGCCGAAACGCCGTGTGGCGGCGTAGATCTCCGGCTCCCCCTGGGGCGACAGCTTTATGACCTTGGCGTAGCAGCCGCCCTCGAAGTTGAAGATGCCGTGGTCCGACCAGCCGTGTTCGTCGTCGCCGATCAGCTTGCGCGTGGGGTCCGACGACAACGTGGTCTTGCCGGTGCCCGACAGCCCGAAGAAGACGGCGGCCGATCCGTCCATTCCGGCGTTGGCCGAGCAGTGCATCGGAAAGACGTCGCGCAGAGGAAGGAGGTAGTTCATGACGGTGAACATCGACTTCTTGATCTCGCCGGCATACGACGTCCCGCCGATGATCACCTCGCCCCGTCCGAAGTGGATGACGACGAAGACCTCGCTGTTCGTCCCGTCCGAGGCCGGGTCGGCCGACGCCCCCGGAGCGTGGAGCACCGTGAACTCCGGGGAGTGCGCGCCCCTGTCGCCCGGCGGCAGGTCGATGAACATGTTCTGCGCGAACATCGTCGTCCATGCGGTCTCACTGATGACCCTCAGCGGGATGCGGTAGCGGGGGTCGGCTCCCACCGCGCAGTCCAGGACAAAGCGGTCCCGGGAGCCCAGACGCTTTGCCACCTTGGCCCTCAGCCGGTCGTAGGCCGCCTCGCTGATCTCCTGGTTGACCTTGCCCCACCAGATGCGCGACTCGGTGGACGACTCCCTCACCACGTACTTGTCGTCCGGCGACCGGCCGGTGTAGGGGGCGGTAACGGCGCAGAAGGGCCCTTCCGCGGCGATCACCCCCTCGCCGCGCCGAACGGCCTCCTCAACCAGGCAGGCCGGGGGCAGGTTCCAGTAGGTGGCGCCGCTCGATTCGCTGATCCCGTGGCGCTCGAGGCCTTCGGTGCGGACCTCGCTCAGACGACTCCTCCACAGGCTGGGGGCTGCCGCCCCTGGGGATTTCGGGGGAACAGCCTATCCAACGCGGCCGCCGGGCGACCACCGCGCGTGCCGCCGGCCTCCGTAGGATGTATTCGCCACAGCGCCACGAGCCCACCGGCCAAAAGCCGCGCGGGAGCCGAGGAGGTCTGATCTTGCGCTACATAGTTCATGCCAGCGCCGGGATGTTCGAGATCGAAGCCGAGAACTACGTCATCGAAAACGACTTCGTGACGTTTTTCGGAGCGCCTCGCGGGTCCAAGGGCAAGCCGCAGCTGGCGAGCTTCCGTGTCGAGACGGTCGGCAGGATCGAAGCGGATGAGCATGTCACGCCCCACCGTCCGCCGGCCGCCGAAACGGCCGATGAGGCCTGAGCGGATCGTGAGGAAAGTCCTCGTCGCCTCGACGCTGGTCCTGCTGGCATCGGTGGTCGCTCCGGCCCCCGGGGCCGGAGCGCAAACGCCCGGACCGGGACGGCCCGTGAGCATCAGGTTCAGGGACGCGGGCGTCCTGAAGACGGCGCCCCTCCCGCGCGCCGCCTCGCTGTCCAGCTCCTGCGGGTCGGGCACGGCCGGCGGCTCCGACGGGACCCCGATCGACGTCGTCTTCGAGGAGGGGCAGCAAGGGCGGATCCTGCTGCGCAACGACCGGACCCGCGGATTTGTGTTCTCGGGGGTGGGGGGATTCCTTCCGAAGGGAACGGTCTGCACCGCCAGCCCCGAGTTGCAGGCCGCGCTCGCCGGCGCCAGGCAGGCACCGGCCCGGCGAGGGCCCTGGGTGGCGCTGGTCGCCTCGATGGCCGGGCTCGGCCTTCTGATCCTGCTGGTGGCGGCGGCCGGACTCGGGATCGGGCCGCGTCCGGAGCTCGAGACGATGGACGACCCGCACGCGGACCACGGCCCCGACGACGCGCACCGGGACCACACGCCCGCGGCGCATCACTGACCGGCCGGCCGCAGAGCTGCCCGAACCTGTTCGTCGGTCACCTGGTGGAAGTCGTCGTACCACTGCCCGACGGCGTAAAACCGGCTCGGCACCTCCGCGCACACGACGTCGTCGTAAACGCGCTTCAGGCGGTCCAGGCTCTGGCGGGGGGCGACCGGAACGGCCAGGACGAGTCTCGCCGGACGCCGCCCGCGCAGCAGCACCGCTGCGGCCTCCACTGTGCCCCCCGTCGCGATCCCGTCGTCCACGACCACCACGTCGCGCCCCTGGAGGTCCGGGGGCCGGGCCTCGCCCCGGTAGACCGACTCCCTTCGCTGCGCCTCCCGGCGCTGGCGGTCGATCTCGGCGCGGATGAAGTCCTGCCCGACGCGCATGGCGAGCACGAGCGACTCGTCCACAACGGCCTGGCCGTCCGCCCCGACCGCGCCCAGCCCCAGCTCCGGGTTGCCGGGGGCCCCCAGCTTGCGGACTACCACGACGTCCAGCCGGGCCCGCAGCGAGGCAGCTACCGGCACCGCCACCAGGACTCCGCCTCTCGGCACGGCCAGGACGACCGGCGCCTGCATCCCCAGCGGGGGCAATAATCCGGAAAGGACGCGCCCGGCCTCCTCCCGGTCTGCGAAGACCCGGTCCCTCATCGTGTTGCGGCTTCGAGCATGACCCCGCTAGCCTCTGCAAAACCTGAAGAAAGGAGATCGTCGTGTCGGTCGAGGCCTACATTCTCATCCAGACAGAGGTCGGTAAGGCGGCCGCCGTCGCAACGGCGGCGTCCAACATCACCGGCGTGAAGTCCGCGGAGGACGTCACCGGACCCTACGACGTCATCGTCCGGGCGGAGGCCGAGACCGTGGACGAGCTCGGCAAGCTCGTGGTTTCGGCGATTCAGTCGGTCGAGGGCATCACCCGGACCCTCACCTGCCCGATCGTCCACCTGTAACCCGGGGGGGTCAGCCCCCCGTCCCGGCCGCCATCTCGCCGACCTCTTCGGCGTGCGCCGCCGAGCGCGCCCGCTCGAGGCGCAGCTTGGCCTCGTGCCGCCTCAGCGCATGGTCGAGCAGGTGTGAGACGACCTGCGCGAACGGCACTCCGGACGCCTCCATCAGCCTCGGGAACATGCTCTTCGGGGTGATCCCCGGCATCGAGTTGATCTCGTTGACCACGATCTCCTCCGTGACCGGGTCCCAGAAGAAGTCGACGCGCGCAAGCCCCTCGCAAGCGGTGACCCGGAAGGCTCTGGCGGCGTAGTCGCGAGCCGTCTCGCTCGCGTCGTCCGGCAGGTCGGCGGGGATGTTCAGGACGGTCCACTCGCCCCGGTACTTCGCCCTGTAGTCGTACCACTCGCCGTCGGGCGTCACCTCACCCGTTACCGAGACGGACAGCGGCTCGGTCTCCAGGACCGCAACCTCGACCTCGCGCGGGCCGCCGTGTGCCTCCACCAGGACCCGGTCGTCGTGCAGGAGCGCCCGCGCGATCGCCTCGTCCAGCTCGCCCGGCCCCTGCACCTTGGAGATCCCGACGCTGGAACCGAGGCGGGAGGGCTTGGCGAAGCAGGGATACCCGATCGCGGCCACGGCCTCGCGGATCTGCTGGGGATCCGAATCCCATCCCTGGCGCCGGACCTCCACGAACCCGACCACCGGCAGGCCCGCCGCCGCCAGCAGGCGCTTGTGCGTGATCTTGTCGATCGCAACGGCGGATCCGAGTACCCCGGACCCGACGTAGGGGACGTCGGCCAGCTCGAGCAGTCCCTGCACGCAGCCGTCCTCGCCGTACGGCCCATGCAGGACCGGGAACACCACGTCGTAGTCGCGCGGCGCAGCCGGATCGGGCCGCAGCTCGAAATCGTCCGGCTGGTCCGGGACCGAATCTGCGCTGCGTGGGTCGCACGCGACCCACCGGCCGGCGCGGGAGATGCCGACGGGGCACGGGACGTGGCCCAGCGACTCCAGCGCCGCCACGACGGTCCGCGCCGAGACCACCGAGACCTCGTGTTCGCCCGACCGGCCGCCGAAAAGCACGAGGACGCGCAACCCGCTCATGCCAGCAAGCATGCCCGGTGGCGCGGACCTCCGCACGGCCGACCAGGCGGAGGGGCCTGCGTGCGAGCGGGGGGCACACAGCTGCCCCGGCGACCACTTAGCCTCTGGGAATGCTTCCCGCCGACGCCGTCGTGCCCGTCAAGACCGGCGCCCGGGCCAAGCTGCGCCTCGCGCACGTGCTGGGGGCCGGGGCGAGAAACCTGCTGGTGGAGTCCCTGCTGCGCCACGTCATCGGGGTCCTGGGTGAGGCGGGCCTGCGCGTGACGTGCGTCCGCTCCGGCGACCTCGGCTGGACCGGCGGAGCCGACGTCATGCGCCAGCACGGGCCTGGACTCAATGCTGCAGTTCGCGAGGGCCTGGCGGATACGGGGACGCCGGCCGTGGTGGTCGCCGCCGACATGCCCTGGATCACCGCCGAATCGGTGATACGGCTGACGCGGGAGCCGGGCGACGTCGTCGTGGCGGCGACCCGAGACGGCGGGACCGGAGCGCTGCTCCTGCGCAGATCGCTACCTCCGGCTTTCGGCCCCCGGTCCGCGCTTCGCCACGCACAGGTGGCACGACAAGCCGGACTGTGGGCTCGGGTGGTGAGCATCCCGGGACTTGACCGCGACCTCGACGACGAGCCTGCCCTGGCCGCCGCGCTGGCGACCGCACCGGGCATGGACGCGCAACTGCGCGATCAGTTGCGAGGGAGCCGGAGGTGACGAAGCCGGGGGCCGCGAAGCGGCCCCCGGCTTCGGAATGCGCTGGCTAACGTCCTTTGGACTTCGACGTCTTCTTGGCGCCGGCGGAGGCCTTGGCTCCGCCCTTGGCCCCGGACTTCTTGCCGCCGACTGCGGTCTTGAACGCCAGCCCGGCCTTGAAAGCCGGGACCGTCGTCGCCTTGATGTTGATGCTCTCGCCCGTCTGTGGGTTGCGTGCGGTGCGGGCCGAGCGGTCGCGGGCCTCAAAGGTGCCGAAGCCCGGAAGGCTTACCCGCTCTCCCCGGGAGACTGCCGTCTGAATGGCGTCCAGCAGTGCCTCCACCGCCTGGGTCGCCTCCCGCTTGCTGATGTCCGCGTCAACGGCGACGCGTGAAATGAGATCGCCTTTGTTCACTTACCCTCCTTCGGCGCTTTCAACAAGGGGCCACGATACCCGCACGCCGCCCAGCCGCGCGAGCAGCCGGCCAATGCGACAGACGGGCTTGCGATACGCTTGCACGCAAACTGGCCCCGTCGTCTAGCGGCCCAGGACACGGCCCTCTCAAGGCTGAAACGGGGGTTCGAATCCCCTCGGGGCCTCCAGCCAACGCGAAAAGGCCTCCCCTGCGGGGGAGGCCTTTTGCGCGTCGGGGTGCGATCTAGTGGATGACTCCCCCCACGACCTGTCCGAGGAACGGAACCCGGATCGTGTGCGTGGCCGTCGACGCTCCCGCCGTGGAGGCGACGAGCTCCAGGATCAGCTCGGCACCGGCACCGGCGGACATGTCGTTTCTGGCCGACGGCAGTCTCCAATCCCTGGGGTCGGAGTCGAGGCTCATCTGGCCCCAGTCGGCCCGCGGGCTGCCGACCAGCCACTTGGCGTTGGACGGGTCCAGAGGAAGCGAACCCTTGCACGTGCCGTCGACACCGACCAGACAGACAGGCTGCGCCGCGTCGTAGCGGTAGGTCAGCTTTGCCGAGATGTTCGAGCGCAGGATGGCCGGATTGACCAGCTCGAACCTCATCGGCGCGGAGGCAGTTCCGCCTGTGAAGGCGCTGACTGTGTGCATGGGCTGGCCCTGGACGGCGAACTTGATGTCGTAGAGCCTGCGGTCGGTTGCGTTCTGACTACCCTCGATCACCAGGACCGGTGCCCCCAGCGGAAGGTCGTTGATCTGGACCGTCTGAGCGGCGAGCACGCGCTCGCTGTACTCCGTTGCTCCGGCGCCCGAAGCCCCGGCCAGGATTGCCGTTGCCGTAGCGACCGCCACTGCCGCGAACCGCATCGATGCCATGGCTCCCCTCCCCGTCGCTCCCCCGCCGGTGTGTCCCGGCCTGCTTGCGTTGCGCCCTGCGTTCATCGCACCCCTCCTCCGTTGACCCCGATGCGAGAAGGATGGCCGACCGCGGGTCTGGGAACTGTCCCCGGGGCGACAGCGACCGTGTGCAGAACTGCACACAGTTGGCGGGCTCCCGCAGGGCATCAGGCGCCGTAGGCGCGCGTGGCGGAAGGCGTCAGCCGGAGCCGGTGGAGGACGCGGTCGCGCGTAGGGTCCGGGGGCAGAAGACGATCTGTCGGCCGCTCAGCTCCAAACGCCCCTGCTCTTCGAACGCGTGCAGGATCTGGTTGACCCTCTGCCGGGACCCTCCCACCATGGCCGCGAGGTCCGACTGCGTCACATGCAGGTCCAACACGACATGCTCGTCGTCACCCGGTCCCTGCTCGCCGGCCATCTGCAGAAGCAGCTTGACCACGCGTCCGTGCAGGTCCAGGAAGACCAGGTCGCTCGCCTTCTCTGTGAGCCGGCGCAGCCGGGCGCCGATGGAGCGCAGGAGGGCGTCCGCCAGCTTGGGCTCCCGCCCGAGCAGGTCCAGCAGCGTGCTTCTGGTCAGCGCGATCAGCCTCGCCGGCTCGAGCACCTCGGCCGAAGTGGAGCGGGGCCGTCCGTCGATCACGGCCAGCTCCCCGAAGATTTCCGGGGGGCCAATGGTGGAAAGGACCATCTCCTCGCCCTCCTCCGAGACGACAAAGAGCTTGAGCAGTCCCTCCGCGACTACGTACAGCGACTCCCCCGGTTCCCCCTGCAGGAACACGAGCTGCCCCTTGCGGTAGGTCCTGATCGTCGTGCTCCCGGCCAGCCTCAGCAGTGCGGGCTCATCCAGTTGGGAGAACAGCGGCGACCGGGCGAGCGCGGCGGCGATCAGTTCCGGCTTCACGCCCGCATGTCCCCCTTGGCCTCTCGGTGCCTGGTTGTGTTGATCTTCACCGATCCCGGCTCCAGGCGGCACTCACGCATCGGACGCTCGGGGGGGCGCAGTCGCGTCCCCCGGAACAGGACCGGCCGGGTCGTTCGGCGGACGCAGCTCGTGCTGCCACAGGCTGCGCATCTCCGGCGACCTGGCGAGGAGTTCATCCAGCGTTCCCCGGTCGATCAAACGCCCGTCGCTCATGAGCAGGACCTGATCGGCGCGACGCAGCGCCGCGGGCCGGTGCGAGACCACGAGAGAGGTCACGCCGCGTCCGCGCGCGAACAGGCGGGACCACAGCAGCGCCTCCGTGTCCGCGTCGAGGGCCGAGGACAGATCGTCCAGCACCATCAGCTCCGGACTGCGGACGAACATCCTGGCTGCGGCCGCCCTCTGCACCTGCCCACCGGACAGCTTCACCCCCCGCGGGCCGACCAGCGTGTCGATCCCGCGCTCGAGCGACACAAGGTCGCGCTCCAGGACCGCGGCTTGGATCGCGGAGTGGAGCCCCGGTTCGTCCTGGGGATGACCAAGCAGCAGGTTCTCGCGCAGCGTCTCGCTGAAAAGACGCGGCACCTGGGGCGTATAGGCACTTCGCGGCGGGACGAAGAAAGCGCCGGGATCTGACACCTGCCTGCCGTTCCAGCGGATCTCGCCACAGTCAAGGGGAACAAGGCCCAGAAGGCCCCGCAGAAGCGTCGTCTTTCCGGCACCGATGCGGCCGGTGACGACGGTGAAAGATCCTCGCTCGATGGCCAGCGACACGTCGGACAACCCCAGCCTGCCGTCCGGGTGCGTGTAGCCGATCCCACTGAGCTCCATTCGTTCCAGCCGCTCCCTTGCCGGCACCGGGGGGAGGCCGGAAAGAGGGCCCTTCAGGTGGACGGGTGCCGGCGCAACCAGTTCGTCCGGAGGCTGACCCGGCACGACCTCCTGCAGCCGGCCGAAAGAGACGTCGGTCCTCTTGAGCTCGCTGATCAGCCGTCCGATCTCCTCCGGCAGCCAGGTCAGCTGGTCCAGAAAGACGACGAACAGGGCGAAGTCGCCGACGGTGAACGTCCCGTCCCT
>DATLNZ010000191.1 GCA_035536535.1 Actinomycetota bacterium
CCGGCCGCGAGGCTGGCCGCGGCCATCGCCGAGGCTGCCGCGGGTGACGCCTGGGACGGACGCGACAAGGTGACGCTCGTCCTGCCGGACCAGCTGCGCAGCTTCGGCTCCTGGCTCGAGCAGCTCATCGCCGAGTCACTCGGCAAGGAGGGCAAGGGCGTCATCCCGGTCGCCTCGGAGCCTCTCGGCCCCCTTGAGGTCTACGACGAAGACCGGCTGTTCGTCGCCTACGGAGTGGGGGACGAGCCATGGCCTGCGGCGCTGGAGGCCATCGAGGCCGAGCACCCGGTGGTCCGCATCAGGATCTGGTCGCTGTCCGACCTGGGGGCCGAGTGCTATCGATGGCAGATGGCCACTGCGCTGACCGCGCACATCCTGGACATCCACCCGTTCGACCAGCCGGACGTGGAGTCGGCCAAGCAGCGGTCCAGGCAGGCCCTGGAGCAGAGCGGCCAACGTCCGGACCCCGGCGACGCCGCCGCGCTGCTGTCCGCGCTGGACCCGGGCGACTACGTGGGGATCCAGGCCTTTCTGACCCCGTCGTCCGAGAACAACCGCCGGCTGCAGCAGGTCCGGGTGAAGATCCGCGACCGCCACCGCGTCGCCACGACCGCGGGGTTCGGCCCCCGCTTTCTTCACTCGACGGGACAGCTCCACAAAGGGGGCCCGGAGTCCGGGGTCTTCCTGCAGGTGACCAAGACACACGGCACCGACGTCGAGGTGCCGGGGATGGGCTTTTCATTCGGGCGGCTGTTCGATGCGCAGGCCGACGGGGACCTGCAGGCGCTTCGCGACGCGGGGCGGCGCGTGGCGCGGGTGGGCATCGAGGACCTGGAGAAGCTGGCATCGGAGGGTGGGTCCTGATGCGTATGGCGATGGTCGGCCTGGGGCGGATGGGAGGCAACATGGCCCTGCGCCTGATGCGCGGCGGCCACGAGATCGTCGCCTTTAACCGCACCGAGGAGAAGACGCGCGAGCTTCAGGCGCAGGGCGCGGTGGCCGCGCTGTCCCTCGAGGAGGTGGTGGCGAACCTGCAGCCGCCGCGGGTGGTGTGGGTGATGGTCCCTGCGGGGGAGCCGACGGAGCAGACGGTTCAATCGCTCGCGGGGCTGCTGGATCCGGGCGACGTCGTCGTGGACGGCGGCAACTCCAACTACCGCGACTCGGTCCGCAGGGCCGGCGAGCTGGCCGCACGCGGCGTCCTGTTCCTGGACTCGGGGACGTCCGGCGGCATCTGGGGGCTGGACAATGGCTACTGCCTGATGGTCGGCGGCCCCCGGGAGGCCTACGACCTGATCGTCCCGGCGCTGCAGACGCTGGGGGCGGAGGGCGGGTACGCGCACGTGGGACCGTCGGGGGCCGGCCACTTCGTGAAGATGGTCCACAACGGCATCGAGTACGGGATGCTCCAGGCTTTCGGTGAGGGTTTCGAGCTGCTGGCGGCGGCCGACGAGTTTTCGCTGGACCTGCACCAGATCTCGGAGCTGTGGCGGCACGGAAGCGTCGTCCGCTCGTGGCTGCTGGACCTGCTGGAGACGGCCTTCGCGCAGGAGCCGGACCTAGCGTCGCTCGACGGTTACGTCGAGGACTCCGGCGAGGGGCGCTGGACGGTTCTCGACGCGGTCGAGCGCGGTGTGCCCATGACGGCGATCTCCCACGCTCTGTTCGCGCGCTTCACGTCGCGGACCGACAACGCCTTCGGGATGAAGGTAATCGCGGCGCTGCGTCAGGCCTTCGGGGGCCACGCGGTGCGTCGCGGCGACCTGTAACCGGCCTTGAGCCCCCGCCGCCGCCCGCCGGACCAGACGATCGTCATCTTCGGCGCGTCCGGAGACCTCACCTCGCGCAAGCTCGTCCCTGCGTTGTACGCGCTTCACCGGGACGGCCTCATGCCGCAGGAGTGGAAGGTGGTCGGCTACGCCCGGACCCCCCGCACGGACGACGAGTTCCGGTCGGACATGAGAAGCGCGGTCGAGCAGCTGCCGGAGTTCGAGGACGCCTCCTGGCGCACGTTCGCGCCGCGACTGAACTACGTCACCGGAACTTTCGCCGAGCGCAAGGCGATGGCCCACCTCGAGCGCGAGCTCAACGAGCGTGACGCGCCGCCGAGGCGGCTGTTCTACTGCGGGACCCCGCCGTCGGCGTTCGAGCAGATCGTGCGCAGGATCGGCGAGGAACAACTGCAGCACGGCGCCTCGATCGTGGTCGAGAAGCCGTTCGGTTCCGACCTGGCCTCAGCCCGCAGGCTGAACACGCTCGTCCACAAGGTGTTCTCCGAGGACCAGGTATTCCGCATCGACCACTATCTCGGCAAGGAGACCGTCCAGAACATCCTGGTGTTCCGCTTCTCCAACGGGATGTTCGAGCCGATCTGGAACCGCAGGTACGTCAAGAGCGTCGAGGTCACGGTCGCGGAGGCCGACGGCGTCGGCCACAGGGGCTCGTTCTACGAGGAGGCCGGCGCGCTGCGGGACATCGTGCAGAACCACATCCTGCAGATGATCACTATCCTCGGAATGGAACCCCCGATCTCGTTTGACCCGGAGGCTCTGCGCGACGAAAAGGCCAAGGTGCTGGCGGCAGTCCGGCCGGTGGACCCCGCCTACGTCGTCCGCGGCCAGTACGACGCCGGACGCGTGGGCCGCAGCACGGTGACCGGCTACCGCCAGGAACAGGGCGTCTCGGCGCGGTCGCAGGTCGAGACGTATGTGGCGATGAAGCTTTGGGTGGACACGTGGCGGTGGGCGGAGGTCCCGTTTTACGTCCGGACCGGCAAGCGCCTGCCCCGGCGGGTGACCGAGGTGACGATGTCGTTTCACGACGCGCCGCACATCCTTTTCCGGCAGGGCCGGCCGTCCACCAACTACCTCACGATCCGCATCCAGCCGGACGAGGGCATCCGGCTGTCCTTTGACGCCAAGTCGCCGGGGCCCGACATGCGCATCACCCCGGTGGACATGGAGTTCAGCTACAGCCGCTGGTTTGACGTCGAGCCGCCGGAGGCCTACGAGCGCCTGCTGCGCGACGCGATGCTGGGTGACCACACGCTGTTCCCGCGCGCCGACGAGGTGGAGCGCTCCTGGGAAGTCCTCGGTCCCGCTCTGGAGGCCCCCCCGAGGCTGCGGCGCTACGCCGCGGGTTCCTGGGGGCCGGACGCTGCCGACGCTCTGATCGAGCCCGGGCGCTGGCGGCTGGACGGCCGCTGAGGCCGGGTCAGTCCGGGGCCGGTCCTCGTCGCGGTGGCCGTCCGGCGTCCGCCTCGCGCTCGGACAGCTGGCGCTCCAGTCTCGCCACGTCCTGCCGGAGCCGCTGGTATCGGCGCTTACGGGACGCCGCCACCGTGGCCAGTCCGAGCACCAGCAGCAGGGCCCCCAGCAGATGCCAAGGGAACAGAAAGGCCGAGGCGGTCGCGGAGGACGAAGGACCCGGCCCGGTGAGCCTCCTCGTGGTGACCCGCACCTGCTCGCGGACCCGGCCCCCCCACAGCGGGACCGGACGCTGCACCCGGTAGTCCTCCGCCGACTGCGACAGCAGCGTCGTCGCGCCGGCTGCGCGCCTCCCGGCGACGGACACCGCCGCGTCCAGCCGCACGCGGCCGGTGTTGCGGACGGAGGCTATGACGACTACGCGGCGGGGGAACAGGATCGAATCGGGACGCACTATCACCTTCTCCACGCTCACTGCTGCTCGCGCGTCACCGGGCACCGTCAGGTAGAAGCGCGTGGCCACGCGCAAAATCTGGCCCACCGCCTGGCCGCTTCCCCTGTCCGGGAGGTTCTCGGCCACGAAGGCGCCTACGTGATCGCCGGGCTCGGCTCCCGCAGGCGCGGCGACGGTGAAGGAGACGACGATGCTGCGCTTGGCCGGGACGCTCACCTCGGGCTTCTCCACCGAACCCCAGGTCCCCACGTCCTTGGGCCGTTCCGCGAGCACGGGCGTGCCGTCGTCGAGGAAGTCGTACTCGGACAGGTACAGCCGCACGGTCCGGTCGGCGGACTCTCCGTTGGTCAGCCGCGCCTCGAACTTCACCGACGGGCCGCCCGGAGTGATGGTGGAGAACCACCAGCCTCCCTGGTGCGGCCCCTCCGGCCGGGTCCCCACCGGCTGGACCCCCACGGTGGCGCCGGGCTGTCCCCACGAGACAGAGGCCATCCCCGCCACCAGGGCGGGGATGGCCATGAAAGCTGCGATCCTGAGCCGCGTCACGCGGTGAGGTTACTGGTTGAGAGTCAGACGCAGGTAGCCGTAAAAGGTCCCTGTACGGTCGAAGCCGTTGAGGTCCAGGGCGAACGGACCGACGTAGCTGTGGGTCCCGCTGTAGATGGTCGTGGCGTTCTGTCCGGAGTTGGACAGGATCGTCTTGTCGGCGTCCAGCGCTCCTCCGCCGACCGTGTTGGTCCCTCCCGAGGTGGCGGGCACCGCGACGGTACTGTCGGCGTCGTTGATGCTGACACGGGTTCCGGGGATGCTCGCCGCGAGGTCGTCGCGGTCCAGTCGCTTCACGGTGCAGTTCGCCGCGGGCTGGAAGCCGGTCAGGACCGCATCGGAGTCGGTCGCTCCGCAGAGAGCGGCGGTGACGTTCCACGTCGCGCCCGTGGTGGCCGTCTCGACCACGTTCACCGTGGCTGTGCTGGAGGTCCCGGTCAGACCGTTGAGGTTCGGCGTTATCGCGAAAGGAGCGGGGGCCGTGAGCGCACGCAGGCCCGTGGTCGACACCGTGGCCGTGACTGCTGTGTCTGCTGCCTCAGCCGGTGCCGCGAGCGCCGCGACGGCCAGAGCCGTGATTGCCGCCATCAGCTTCCTGTTCATGAGCCGCCTCCCGTCGTCTTGCCTTCTGTACAAGAGACGTCGGGCAAGGCCGAAAGGCCATGGCCGCGGCGAGCGGTTTTTGGTGGTCCCGAAGGACTAGAGAGGAGTCGCCGGCCTCAGCGGGCGACTGTGGCGAGCCTGCGGCGCAGGACGAACGAACCGCCGACGAGCAGGACGCCTCCGGCTGCCATGGGAGCGTCGGAGGGCCGTTCCGAACCGGCGGCAGAGGCGCTCGGACCGGCCCCCGAGATGCGGGCCGAGATCCTCACGCTGGAGGCAAGCGACCCTGTGTCCGCCTCTTCGGCCGTCGCGGACCACACTGCGCCCCAGCCCGCGACGGCCGCCAAGGCCGCTACCGTGATGCCCCTTGCTGCCTTCAACCCCATTGCTTCTGCCTTTCCCTCACCGTCCAAAACGCAGGAGCGGCGAGCCGCCGTCGGCCTTTCTGGGGGCAGGGGCGAATTTGTTTGGGGGGCCTCCAGCGGTGGAACAATGAAGGTTCGTCTAGGAGGGGAGGATCCATGCCGTTCAGGCGCAAGCCCGAGATCCCGAAGCCGCGCACAGCGGAGCTGAAGCAGAAGGCTGCAGTGTTCGCCGAGGAGGGCGGAGAGGCCCTGAAGGAGTTCTCGTCGACCACAGGCAGCGCTGCCAAGGAGTTCGCCACCACGGCGTACGCCGCGGCAAAGGAGTTGCTGGACGTCGTCGAAAAGGCAGGCGACCGGCTGGAGAAGCAGAGCAAGCCGGTCCGCACCAAGAGCCACAAGCTGCTCAAGACGACGCTGGCCATCGGCGTCGGGGCCGCGATCTTCACAAACGAGAAGGTGCGGGCCCTGATCACCAGCAAGCTGGGCGGTGGCCCGCCCGAGCCCTGGACGCCGCCGTCGTCCAACGGAAGCGAGTCCACCACCACCGAGCAGCCAACCTCGAAGACCACGCCTTAGCACCAGCACGGCCCGGGGGAGCCGCCCCCGGGCCCGCCTCGGTCAGCCCAGGTATGCCTGGGCGTGGTCCAGGATCGCCCGACCGTCCGGCCCCCGGACTTCCAGCCGCCTGCGCTCGCCCTGCCGGTCCCGCTGGACCACGGTCCGGGCCCAGTCCCCCGCCGATCCGGTGATGACGGTGGCTGCGCCGGCCGGACCGAACTCCCACGGCTGGCCGGAAGGTGAGGTCAGCTCCAGGCGGACCGGTCCGGTCATCGACTCGCCCCGGAGTGCGAACGCGTGGGGCAGCGCCCGCCAGCCCAGGTGGCACACGTGACGCAGGCGGTCGGTGTCGGGCAGGTGGGCCCCCACTGCGCCGTGGCAGTCAAGGGAGTGCGCCCACGTCTCCATCAGCCGGGCCGTCATGAACGACGCGGCGCTGATCACGTTCGGCCCCCACTTGATCCGTTCGCTTGGGTCCCAGTCGCGCATGACGTCCCAAAGCTTGCGCGACGACGTCCGCCACCAATCGTGCACCGTGGCCGGGGGCATCGCTCGCCCCTTTACGACCTGGCCGTGGGTGAAGGCGTCTCCGGAACCGGCCCCCATTCCCTCCTCCAGAAGGTCCCGGGGGCCCCCGGTGGCACAGTCGTAGGCGATGTCGTCGGTGTCCGCGAGGTGCGAGACGGTGTCGCGGACGTCCCACCCGGCCGCGGGCGTCGGGGTCAACCACTGCTCGTCCGTCAGCCGCGAAAGGAGCCGGTCCAACTCCGAGGCCTCGGCCTCCAGGTCCGCCACGATCTCGGTCATCCGGCTCATGGCTCAAGGCCCTCGTCCGGGCCCGGCAGCTTCGCCAGATCCTGCGCCAGCTGCCGGGTCGCTACCTTGCCTATGTCGTTGCGAGGCAGCTCGAGCACGAACCGCACCTCCTTCGGGACCGCGGCATAGGACACCCGCTCGCGGCACCAGTCCAAAAGCTCCTCAGCCCCCACGTCGCCGCGCGGCACCACCGCGGCCACCACCTTCTGCCCCCAGCGGTCGTCGGGCAGCCCGACCACCGCGCATTCCGACACCGCCGGGTGTCCGTTCAAAGCCACCTCCGCCTCCGCGGGGTACACGTTCACACCGCCGGAGATGATCATGTCGTCGGCGCGGTCCACCACGAACAGGTAGCCGTCGGCATCGAGGTAGCCGAGGTCCTTTACCGACACAAACCCGTCCCGGACGCGGTCGGCCCCCAGTTCGTCGTCGTCGAGGTATCCCTGCATCGAAAGGTTGCTGCGCGCCCAGACCTCGCCCACCTCGCCGGCGGGCAGCGGCTCGCCCTGGGGGCCCTGGATCCGGACTTCCACCGCCGGCACCGGCTTGCCCACACTTCCGGGTTTCAGCCGCTGGTCGCGCGGCGTCGCTACCGACACCCAGCCCATCTCGGTCGAGCCGTACAGGTCGTGGACGACGTCGCCGAGCAGCGCCCGCGCCCGCTCGCGGGCCTGCTCCCGCAGGGGCGCCCCCGTGCAGACCACCACCCGCAGCGACGACAGGTCGTAGCTCGCGGCATCCTCGAACTCACACAGCCGGTGCAGCATCGTGGGGACAACGGCGGCCGTCGTCACTTTGTGTTCCTGGACCGTCCGGCAGAAGGTCTCGAGCGAGAACCTCTCCACGAGGACCAGCGGGTTGCCGAGGATCTCCGAGACCGCGGCGAACCCGGAGCCCGACGAGTGGTACAGCGGGCATACGACCATGTGGACGTCGTCGCGCCGGAACGGGATCACGCGCAGAAACCCAGCCAGCGTGGACAGGCTCGCTCCCTGGTCCAGGCTGCGGACCGCCCCCTTCGGACGCCCTGTCGTGCCGGACGTGAAGATCACCAGCTTGCCTTCGGCGTCCTTTGGCACCCGGGGCTCCGCGGCCGAAGCGGACGAAACCGCCTGTTCGTATTCGTCCCCCACCGCAAGGATCGGCATCTGCGCCCCGGACAGGTCGTCGCGGTGCGTGATCAGCAGTCTTGGCTTCGTCCGCTCCAACAGCGAAAGTGCCTCGCTCACGGGAGCCCGGGGGTTCACCACGGCCGCGGTCGCGCCCACCCACAGCGCCGCCGCCTGGGCCTCCACGAACTCCGGACGGTTCGCCAGCATGATCGCCAGTCGCTCGCCGGGACCGATCCCCCGCGCGAGAAGGTGGTTCGCCAGCCGCCTCACGCGGTCAAGCTCTGCGCTCCACGAGACCGTGCGTCCCCCGTGGACCAACGCTGGACGGTCCGGCGTCTCCATCGCGTGGATCGTCAGCACAAGGTGGGGCCGCACCCCCTCCCGCCGGATCTGGCGGCCGACGGCGAGCATCGTCTGCGGCCGCAGGGGCCGCAGCCCCCATGCGCGCAGGACGACCGAAAGGTCTCCCAGCGCCGCTGCGGGGTTGATCCTCACTGTGCCTCCCTGTGCCCGGCCCCACCGGCTGCGGCGGGCCCTGGACGAATCATCGTGGCGCGTCGATCCCCGCCGCCGCCACATGATGGGAGAATCCGGTGTGGCCACCACACCCGAACGGGCGCAGTCCAAGCGCCGCTACGCCACCGGCGACGCCAACCTCGACGCAAAGATCGCCGAGCTGGTGGAGGCCTCGGGGGCCCAGCGCCACGCGGAGCTGATCACCCAGATCATCGTGACCGGCCTGCTCCTGGCCCGGGACAACGCCTCGAGGCTGGACGTCAAGATCATCAACGCGGCGCTCAAGGAGATGCGCTACGCGTTCAAGATCTTCGCGCCCTACCGCCACGTCCAGAAGGCCACGGTCTTCGGCTCGGCCCGGACATTGCCGGGCCACCCCGACTACGAGCAGGCACGCACCTTCGGTGAGCGCATCGCGGAAAAGGGCTGGATGGTCGTCACGGGCGCCGGCCCCGGGAGCATGGAGGCCGCCAACGCCGGCGCCGGCGCCGCCCGCAGCTTCGGCGTCAACATCCGGCTTCCGTTCGAGGCGGAGCCGAACCCGTTTATCGCCGAGGACCCCAAGCTCATCAACTTCAAGTACTTCTTCACGCGCAAGCTCATGTTCATCAAGGAGGCCGAGGCCTTCGTCCTGCTGCCCGGCGGCTTCGGGACCATGGACGAGGCCTTTGAGCTTCTGACGCTCACCCAGACCGGCAAGAGCGACATCCACCCGATTGTCCTGCTCGACCCCCCGGGGGGGACGTTCTGGAAGGACTGGATGCGCTTTGTCGGCTCGGACCTGCTGCGCCACGGCTACATCTCCGAGCCCGACCTGAACCTGTTCAAGCTGACCGACGACGTGGACGAGGCCGTCGAGGAGGTCACGGGCTTTTACCGCAACTACCACTCGATGCGCTACGTCCACGACCGTCTGGTCCTGCGCCTGCGCAGGTTTCCGGACGAACAGGCGCTGGCGAAGCTGGCGGAGGAGTTCTCGGACATTGTGTTGTCCAGCAGCCTCGTGGCGGCTGAGCCCTCCAAGGCCGAGGTCGCCGACGAGGACGCGCTGGACCTCCAGCGCCTGGCGATGTCCTTTGACCGGACGCACTTCGGACGCCTGCGGGCCCTGATCGACCGGCTCAACGAGCTTTAGCTCACGCCGCCGACTCCGTCCCTTGTGTCTCTGCGGGCAGGCCATCGTTGCCCTCGGACACTCCGGCCCCCAGATCATCGGCCGGAAAGTGCGGCCCGTCGTCGGCCGAGGCCGGAGTTATGGCCAGCCCCGCGCACTCGGGGCACGGCAGGCAGACCGGGCCCTCACCCAGGCCGAAGGCCAGGATCCTGCCCAGCCCCGAGCACACGCGGCATCCATTGTTTGTCATGTCGGCACCTCCGCCGGGTCCGGGGAAGGCGCAGATAAGGAAGCCACAGGCTAGGGTGGCGCACGAACCGCTGCTGTGACCCCCGTCACAGGGTTCGCCGGTCCTATCCGGGGCAAAGTAGAGGTAACCTGGGTTCGGGGGGTACGGAGGAGCAATGGCCACTGCTTTCGCCGAGACCTATCGCCGACTCATGGCGGGACCCAACTTCTATATGGCCGCGGCACTCGTGGCCGCGGCGATAACCCTTGTCAGCGGCGCAGTCCTCGGCGCCCGCAACACGGCCGAAGCCAAGCAGGAGCGCGCCTCGGCCGCTGCCCAGAAGCAAGCCCTGACCGACGCCGAGGCGGGGGCCGAAGGCCCGGCCGCCGACGCCGGCGCCACCCCGGGCGCTGCCGGTCCCGGAGCATCGACCAGCACCGCCACCGTCGGCGCGGGTGCCCGGCCCGGCGCCTCCGGACCTGCAAAGAAACCGCCGGGAGTGCCCGAGGTATCCACACCCGGGGCCACCAGGGAGGGAGTCTTCAGCGACTACTTCGAACTGGGGGTCCATGCGCCGCTGACGCTGAGCGGAGCCCCGCTGAACCTCACGGAGGACCCCGTTACCGGGTTCAAGGGCTACATCACCCACATCAACCGCAACGGCGGCGTCAACGGCCGGAAGGTGCGGGTCTTCCTGGTGGACGACAAGTACTCGACCGCCGGTGGCGGAGAGGCCCGCGACAAGCTGGTGAAGGAGATCAAGCCGTTCTTCCTCTCGGGCACCCTCGGCGTCGACCAGATCGCGATCGTGTCCACGGCGGCCAACCAGGCCAAGATCCCCTACTTCGCGGCGGGCGGTCCGGAGCCGGAGTGGCGCACGCGCGGGATGTACCAGATCGGGTCCAACTACGACCAGAACATGGACCTGCTGTCGAAGTTCATCTGCAAGCACGGTCGCGAATACGTCGGCGACGACGTGAGGCTGGGCACTACGACCCTGGACAGCGAGTACATCCTCCCCGTTGAGAAGAGATTCGTGGCGATGCTCGAGCAGCGGTGCGGGCTGAAGGTGGACCAGCTGGCACGGGGCACGATCAAAAAGCCGCAGGACCAGACGAGCTACGTATCACAGGCCCTGGACCTCAAGCGTGCCTACGGCGACAAGGGCGCCAATCTCATCGTCCCGCTGCAGGACCCCGTTTCCACTTCAAGGCAGGTTGCCGAGTGGAAGGGCCAGACCTACAGCCCGAAGTGGACCTTCAGCAACTTCGTTCACGACGCCGACACCGCGCTGACCCTGATGGCGGGCGACTGGACGGGGATGCGCGGGCTCCGGGGCGCATGCGTCATAGGTCACCCCAACGCCTACAATACGTCCCTGTGCGCCAACCTCAAGGCGGCGCACGACGAGTGGGTCGGCCTCGGCAACGTCACGTACGACGAGAATGCGGGCGGGTCGACCGGGAGCACGACCTCGAGCTACAACTACAACGAGTCCTCCTGGGGGCAGGACGGTCCGGACGGGTCCAGCGGCTACCAGCTCGCGCATATCTGGCTGGGCGCGATGAAGTCCATCGGAACCGACCCCACGCGCGAGAAGTTCCTGGCCGCGATCAACGCCTACGATCGTTACTCGGACCTGGTCACGGGTCCCATCACCTACCGGGGCTCGGCGAACATCATGCGCGGGGCCGGGATGGGTGTGGTCGTGGAGGGCGGCGCGGACCTCAAGTACAGGCAGATCCAGACGCCCGGACTGGTCGACCAGTTCTAGCCGGTGCCCACCCCGGCACGCCGCAGCACCTCCGGCCGCCCGAAGGCCACCCGGGCAAGATCAAAGGCCAAGCGGGCACAGGAAACGCCGGCGCCGCCGCGCGAGCGGCGCGACACTCCGGTCGTGCTGTCCACCTCGGATGTCACGGTGCGGTTCGGCGGCCTCAACGCGGTCCTCGATGTGACCATGGAGGTCCGTGAAGGCGAGATCGTCGGGCTGATCGGCCCCAACGGGGCAGGCAAGACGACGCTGTTCGAGGCGATCTCCGGTTTCCAGCCCAACTACTCGGGCCGCATCCTGTACGCGGGTTCGGACCTGCGCGAGGTGGCCGCGGACCGCCGGGCGTGGATGGGGATCGGACGGACCCTTCAAAACGTCCGGCTGTTTCCTTACCTGTCGATCGTGGACAACCTGCGCGTCGCGCTGCACAGGCACATGCACAGGTCCAGCGTCGAGCATGCGTTCCGTCTCCCGCCCTCGGCGCAGGAGGAAAAAGAGATCCTCGAGCGCGCCGAGCGGATCATCGAGCTGGTCGGCATGCAGGCCTTCGCGGACAAAAACGCCTCGGAGCTGTCCTACGGGACCCTGCGCCTGCTGGAACTCGCGTGCATGATCGCGCTCGAGCCCAAGCTGCTCCTGCTCGATGAGCCCGCCTCGGGGATCAGCCAGAAGGAGACGGAGGCGCTCGGCCCCCTGCTGCGGCGGATCAAGGAGCAGACCGGCGCGACGATCCTGATGATCGAGCACGACATGCCGCTGATCATGGGGCTGTCCGACTGGATGTACGTGCTCGACGCGGGTCAGGTGATCAGCGAAGGGCCGCCGGAGGCCGTCCGGGCCGACCCAGGTGTGATCGAGGCCTACCTGGGGACGCCCGGCGAGCGCCGCCAAGTCGAGAAGGCGGCCATGGACGCAAAGCGCGATGAGCGCCGGCGCGGACAGGATTTCGGTGAGGTGCTGCTGAAGGTGGAGGGGCTGGACGTCCACTACGACAGGGTCCAGGTCCTGTACGAGGTGGACTTCGAGGTCCGGCGCGGGGAGCGCCTTGCGCTGCTGGGAACCAACGGGGCGGGCAAGTCCACGGTTCTGAAGGCAGCCTCCGGGCTCGTGGCTCCCACGCGCGGACGCGTCACGTGGAAGGGCGAGGACATAACGAAGATGCCGCCCGAAAAGCGCGTGAAGCTGGGGATCGGACAGGTCCCCGGAGGACGCGGACTGTTCCCGACGCTGACGGTCGGCGAGAACCTGCGCATGGGCGGCTATCTGCTGGATGACGACAAGGCTGTGGACCGTGAGGTCGAGCGGGTGACCGGGTACTTCCCCTGGATCGCGGAGCGCTCCTCGCAGATGGCGGGGACGCTGTCGGGCGGCGAGCAGCAGCAGCTTGCCACCGCGCGCGCGCTGATGCTGCGTCCGGAGCTGCTGATGATCGACGAGCTCTCGCTCGGCCTGGCTCCGGTGGTCATCGAGCGGCTGATGGACACCGTGCAGCGACTGCACGACGAGGAGGGACTGACGGTTGTGATCGTCGAGCAGCAGGCCAGCTTCGCGCTCGGCTACACCGACAGGGCGTACTTCCTGGAAAAGGGTCAGGTGCGGTTTGAGGGCCCGTCCACCGACCTGCTCGACCGTCCGGACCTCCTGCGGTCGGTGTTTCTGGCCGGCGCAACCGAAGGGTTCGTGGGGGCCGGACGGTGACGCTGCTCGCCTACGCGACCCAGGGCGCTCTCGAAGGCCTGATTTTCGGTGTCATGGCCCTCGGGATCGTCCTGATCTACAAGGGGTCTCGCACGATCAACTTCGCGCAGCCGTACCTGGGGCTGTTCACCGCCTACGTCTGCTGGTACCTCACCTACAAGATCGACGACGGGCTCTTTTTGCTTCGGTGGCTGAAATACGTCCTGATCTTCCGGCAGGCGACGGTTCCGCGGTTCGTGACGGCGGCGCTATTTTCCCTGGCGCTCATCGCGCTGCTTTCGTTTTTGATCGAGCGCGACATCATGCACCGGCTCGAGCGCGCTCCCCGTCTGGTGACGTTGGTGGCCACGATCGCCCTTGCTCAGGGCTTCCTCGGAGCGACCGTTCTGCTGTTCAACCGCACACAGGATCAGGCGACGGAGCTGAAGCGGCTGCCGAAGCTTCTCGGGGACACGGTGGGTGTGGACGTCGGGATCTTCCGGCTCCACGGCGGCTACCTGCTCGTCCTGCTGGTCGTGCCGCTGATCGCGGCGGCGGCCGCGGCCTTCTTCAAGCTGACCAAGTTCGGGGTGGCCATTCGAGCTGCCGCCGAGAACCGCGAGTCGGCGCAGCTGCTCGGCATCTCGGTGCGCCGCGTGTCCTCGTTCACATGGGTGGTGGGCGGGCTCCTGGCAGGAGTGGCCGCGCTGCTGATCGTGCCCGTCAGGGGGAGCTTGGACGTGACGGTGCTGTCCATCGGGCTGCTGGTCCGCGCCTTCGCCGCCGCCCTGGTAGGTGGCTTGGTCAGCCTGCCGGGGGCGCTGGTGGGCGGGGTCATCGTGGGCGTAGGGGAATCGCTGATCGGGCTGATGACCCGCAGCACGTGGTGGCCGGGCGAGACACTGGGGACGACCGGGTGGCCGGAGTTCCTCTTCTTCCTCATGGTCATCGCGGTCCTGGTGTTCAGGCCCGGCGGGCTGTTCGGAAAGCCGGAGGCCACCGAGGACAAGGTCTCGTTCGTGCCGGCCATACGCGACCTCCCGGCGCGCCTGCGGCGCGACCCAGTGTCGGCTCAGGCGCAGAGGACGGCCGTTGCCGTGGCTCTGATGTTGGTGTCGGCCGTGAGCCTCGCGACGGGACCGTTCACCAACGGGGTGCTGACCACGGTCGTGATACTGGCCGTCGCCGGTGTGAGCCTCACCGTGCTCATCGGCTACGCGGGGCAGATCTCGCTGGGACACTTCGCCCTGGTCGGGGTGGGGGCGTTCGCCGCGGGGAACATGTACAGCGAGGGGCCCATCCCGTTTCTGCTCATGATCCCGCTCGTCGTCGTGGTGGGGATGCTCGTGTCTCTTCTGATCGGCCTGCCGGCCCTGCGCATCCGCGGGCTGTACCTGGCCATCGTGACGATCTCGTTCAACATCGCGGCGGAGCAGTTCATCTTCAAGCACCCGGTCATCGCGCGCGGCACGGCCGGCCTCCAGATGATCCTTCCCAACTGGGGGTGGCTGAACCTGGCGTCGGAAACCAACCGGCCGTACTTCTTCTTCTGCCTGGCGCTTCTGATGGCCTGCATCTGGATCGCCCACAACTTCAAGCAGACCCGCACCGGTCGCGGCTTTTTCGCTCTTCGGGAAAACGAGAAGGCGGCTGCGACGCTGGGGGTCGAGCTGACCCGCTATCGGCTGCTGGCTTTCATGCTCTCCGGCGGCATGGCGGCTCTGGCGGGGGCCCTGTACGGATTCCGCCAGGGCAACATCTCGTCGGTGGACTTCCCAACCGCGAGCTCGCTCATCCTTGTTTCGATGGTGATCATCGGCGGGCTCGGCTCCCTGCTCGGCGCCACCCTCGGCTCGTTTCTGGTCTTCGGCCTGCCCACGCTCCTCAAGGAGGGGCTCGAGGCGACCGAGACGTTCCGCAACACCGGACAGCTCGTCCAGTACTTCGTCCTGATCGGCACGGGGATCCTGCTCATCCAGGTGATCACCCGGCTGCGCGGGGGCCTCGCGGGCCTGGTCATGCACTTCCGCGACCCCGTGGTCGAGGGTCTCGTGTGGAAGCCCGATGTCCCGGCGCAGGCGGGGGAGTCCGACGTCCGGACGACACCCGCCAAGGACGAGGCCCCGGTCCCCGGTTGATCTCCGGCAACGGGCTGTCGAAGTCTTTCGGGGGCCGCGTGGCAGTCTCGGAAGTCACGCTGCAGGTGGAGCCCGGCGAGGTGGTCGGCTTTCTCGGTCCCAACGGCGCCGGCAAGACCACCACGATGCGGATGCTCCTGGGGGTCCTGCGCCCGGATAATGGGTCGGTGGAAGTCCGGGGGCCGGTCGGCTACCTGCCCGAGACCTTCGCCGCCTACGACGCCCTGTCGGTCCGGTCGTATTTGCGGTTCATGGCGAAGATGAAGTCGGTGACTTCTGCGTCCGTGGACGAGGCAATGCAAAGGGCAGGGGTCGAAGACCTCGCCGCGCGCCCCGTCGGCAGGCTGTCGAAGGGACAGCGCCAGCGCACCGCGATGGCGCAGGCGCTCCTCGGCTCCCCGCCGTCCTACGTCCTGGACGAGCCCACGATAGGACTCGACCCGAAGCAGATCGTGGACGCCCGCAACGTCATCCGCGAGATGGGACGCGAGTCGGCGGTGCTTCTGTCCACTCACCTTCTGGCCGAAGCGGCGTCTGTGTGCGACCGAGTCATCGTGATCGTGAAAGGACGCGTCGTGGCGGAGCAGGCCACTGCATCGGCCCCCGACCTGGAGGACCGTTTCCTGAGGCTGGTCGCGGAGGCCGAACTGGCATGACCCGCGCACTGCTCGTCAAGGAGCTCAAGGTCCTGTGGACGTCGCCGCTTCCCTACGTGCTGGGGGCCGTGCTGCACGTCACGCTGGGGGTCCTGGGACACGGCCAGGTGGTGGGGCGGGCGCAGGCCGTGTTCCAGCCGCTGGTCCCGATTGCCGGGTTTCTCGTGCTGCTGTCCGCGCCGGTGCTGACGGCGAGGCTGTTCGCGGAGGAGTCGCGGTCCGGGAGCCTCGAGCTCCTGCTCGCGGTGCCGGTCCGCACGCTGCGGCTGGTGCTCGGCAAGTACCTCGCCGCGCTGCTGACCCTATTCGTCCTGCTTGCTCCGGTATCGCTGTTCGCCGTGCTGCTCGCCGCTTTCGGTGACCCCGATGCCGGGCCGGTGATCACCGGACTTCTGGGCCTGGCACTGCTGGCGGCCGCACTCGTTGCCGTCGGCACGCTGTCTTCGGCGCTGACCACCAGCCAGCCCGTCGCGGCGGTGGGGTCGTTGTTCGCGGTGCTCATCCTGTGGTTCGCGCACGTAGGCTCCGACGCGCTCGCGGCCAATTCGATCCTCGCGTCGCTTTCCATCAGCGAAAGGCTGCGAGGCCTGGCCGGAGGCCTGGTGGACCTGTCCGACGTCGTGTTCTTCGTGGCGGTGGCGGCCGTCGCGCTCACGGCCTCGGTGGCGGCGGTGGAGGCGCGGCGGTGGCGGTGACGGCTCGGCTGGTCGTGCGAGCTCTCCGGGCGGGGGCGTGGCCGTGACCCCCCGAGACCCTGACGTGGCCGTGCCGCGCGCCCGGCCACGGGCCCCCCTCCTGCTTGCCGTGGCGGCCGCCGTCGTCGTCGCGGTGGCGTCCGTCGTGGGGGCCGAGCGGTCGCGGGTGCAGTGGGACCTCACCTCCGAACGCTCCGCGACGCTGTCGGCCGAGACGCTGCGCGTTCTGCGCCGGCTGGACAGCCGGGTGAGAATCACTGCCTTCTTCGCCAGAGCAGACGCCGGCCGCGTGGAGGCGGCGACGCTGCTCAGCCGCTACCGGCGCGAGAACCGCCGGATCTCTTTCCGGATCCTGGACCCCGTGCAACTGCCGGGTGAGTCGCAGCGCCTCGGAGCCGGACGAGGCTCGGCCGCCGTGGAGTCGCTCGGCGGGGACCGTGAGATTGAGGTGGCGCCGCTGCCCATAGAGATCGACATCACGTCGGCCATCGCGAGGCTGGTGCGGCCGTCGCCCGGCACGGTCTGCTTCACGACCGGCCACGGTGAGAGGTCGGTGGACGACGAAAGCCTTACGGGGCTGTCCCAGGCCGCGAAGCTTCTGCGGGACAACGGCTACACGGTCCGCACGGCCGGCATGTTGTCCGGTGCCGGCGGGCTGTCCGGGTGCGACGCTGCCGTGGTGGCGGCCCCCGTGAACCAGCCGTCGCGGGACGCCGTCACCGCCATCACCGAATACCTGTCCGGATCGGGCAAGGCCGTGGTGCTGTCCGACCCGCTGTCGGCGGCGGACCTCACTCCGCTGGTGGACCGGTGGGGCCTGTCCTTTGAGAAAGGCTTTGTCCTGGAGGCCGACCCGGAGTCGAGGCTTCAGTCCGACCTGGTGTCTCCGATCGTCAGCCGCTATACGCGGTCCAACCCCGCCGTCCGGGGGCTGGGTCCGACCTATTTCCCCGGCCTGCAGGCCGTGCGGGCGAAGCATCCGGGGGGCCGTCCGGGGCTGGCCGTGTCCGCGGTGGCCGTCACGAGCAGGACCGCCTACCTGGAGCGCAGCCTCGGCGACGGACGGTTTAACCCGGAAACCGACCTGGAGGGCCCGCTGGAGGTGGGAGCCGCCGCCGACGACAGCGAGGTCACCGGGACGGGACCGGCCGCCGGCATCAGGCGCACGCGGATCCTTGCCTGGGGCGACGTGGACTTCGCCTCCAATCAGTTCATCCCGGAGGCTTCAAACGGACGGCTGGTGGTCCAGGCGGTGGACTGGCTGACCCAGCCCGAGGATCTCGTCGCCGCTGTCCCGAGTTTTCCGAAGGTGCGTGAGCTGGAGCTGACGGAGGCCCGGAGCCGCTACATCCTGTACGTGACGGCGATCGTCGTTCCGGGACTGTTTCTGATCGCGGGGGCCTTTTTGTGGCTGGTCCGCCGCGGGCTGTGACTGCCTGCGCGGCTTGCCGTCCGGGACGTGACTACCGGTAGCGGTAGGTGATGCGGCCCCGCGTGAGGTCGTAGGGCGACAGCTCCACGCGCACCTTGTCGCCCGGCATGATCCGGATGTAGTTCTTGCGCATGCGCCCGGAGATGTGGCCGAGCACGAGGTGACCGTTCTCGAGTTCGACCCGGAACATCACGTTCGGCAGCGCCTCGGTCACAACACCCTCGGCCTCGATGCCGACTTCCTTGATGTCGCTTTCTTTGGCTGGAGGAGGTCCCTCGGTGGCCGCGGGCCGGCCGGGACGGCGCGGCCGTGCGCCTCCGGCGCGGGCTCCTCCTGTGCGCTTCTTGCGTGCCAAACAGCTCTCCTGACCTCAGGGACGGTCCAATGCTAGCAGGGGCGGCCGCCGGTTCAGCAGCCCCCGCAGAACTCCTGGGACGCGATCAGCCCCTTCGGTCCGTTGAATATCCCGATGCCGAGGGCGCTGAAGTCAGGGTCCAGGATGTTGCGCTTGTGCCCGGGCGAGTTCATCAGGCCGCGGTGGGCCAGGGGCACCGTCGGCGCCAGGGCCAGGTTCTCGCCCGAGACCACGAAGCCGATCTTCGCTTTCTGCAAACGCTCGCTCGGCCTGATCCCTTCGAGCGACGCGTGCGCGAAGTACCCCTTTGTGTACATGTCCCTGGAGTGGGATCTGGCTACGTCCGCCAGCCGCTGGTCCCACTTCACAGGTTTGAGCTTGCGCGACGTCCGCTCTTCGTTCACCAGCTTCAGCAGCTCCTTCTCGGCGGCGGCGTCCAGGCGGATCTGAGGCTCGGGGACTGCGGGGAACCGCAGCGCCGGGGGCTCGTCCACCTCCGGCTTTTCGTCGGGGTTGCTCCGCAGCGATCGCAGCGACTGGCGCAGGTACAGGATGAGCTTGTCTGCGTCGCGGTCCGCCACGCCCTGCAGGAGCCTGGTGGCGGGGGACGCCGACGACAGCAGCACCCGTCCCATGGGGGACTTCCGGGCGGCCTGGCTCAGGCCCTGCGGGACCGGCGCCGCCTGGGTGATCAGCAGCACGAAGGTCATCACGACGACGGCGAATGCGAGACCGAAGCCGACTCCGCATATCCGGTTGGTCATGTGCAGGCCGGGGTGCATCACGAGGCGGTTGGCCCGCGCCCCCACGACCGCCACGGCGACGATCAGCGGGGCGAAGATAAGCAGCGCGCCCAGCAGTGTCGCGGTCGCCCCTCGGAAGCCGACGAGACGAAAGGGGGCCGACGCGGCTCCCGCAAAGCGAAGAGACAGCAGCAGCGCCAGCGTGAAGCCCATCAGGTCGATCGCCTGCGAGGCGAAGCCGCGGCGCCAGCCGGTCCGGACCAGCGCGGCGATCAGCCCCAGGATGAGCGTGTCGATGAACAGGAACATTCGTCAGGCCCCCGACGTGTCGGTGGGAACGCGGTCGACCTGCACCCCCATCTCACGCATCCACGCGATGGCCCGGTCCAGCGACTCCTCGCTGCCCTCGGCCTCCAGGATCACCCAGCCGACCGACTCCTCCACGTTGGCCCGCCGGATGTTGGTGACGATGTCATGGTCGCGCCCCAGCCGCCAGATGAGCGGCTCCTGGATGAGGTCCCCCGGCAGGGTCAGGTGCAGTCGCAGCTTCGGCACGCTGACGACCTCAGGCCGATGCGATCGGCAGCCGCGCGCCGCCGGCACGGTACCCGCGAGGGTCGATGTGGACCGCCGCATACCCGGCCGACGCGACTGCCGCGGCCACCTCGTCGCGCATGGACTCCAGCCTCTCGAGGTCGGTTTGCGGCACCTCCACGGAAGCCGTGTCGCCCCTGTGCCGGACGCGCACCTGCCGGAACCCCAGCGACCGGACCGCCGCCTCGGCCTTCTCCACCGCCTGCAGGGCCTCGGTGGTCACGGCGGTCCCGTGCGGGATCCGTGACGAAAGGCACGCCGCCTGCGGCTTGTCCCACACCGTCAGCCCCGCCTCGCGCGCGAGTTGGCGTACATCGTCCTTCGACAGTCCGGCCTCCAGAAGCGGCTGCCGGACGCCGCGCCGCCGGGCGCTGACGAGCCCGGGCCGGACGTCGCCCAGGTCGTCGGATACCGTGCCGATGGCGACGTGGCGGTGTCCGAGCGTCGCGGCCAGCGGCAACAGCCGGTCGAACAGCGCCTCCTTGCAGTGAAAGCAGCGGTCCGGGGAGTTGGCGAGGTATTCCGCCCGCTCGAACTCGTCGGTCCGCACCACGCGCACCGGAAAGCCCGACTGCGCCGCAACGTCCAGCGCCTCGCGCAGCTCGGCGCGCGGAAGCGACGCCGAGTCGGCTATCGCCGCGCACGAACGGGGGCCGAGCACGGAGTGGGCCGCGTACGCGAGGTAGGTCGAGTCGACGCCGCCGGAGTACGCGACGACCACCGATTCCATCTCGCGCAGGACCGACTCCAGTTGCGGGGTCACCATGTCATTCAATCACCGCTATGAGCGCACCGGTCTCCACCAGGGTGCCGGCCTCCACCTTCAGCTCCGCCAGCGTGCCGTCGCGGGGGGCCACGATGTGGTTCTCCATCTTCATGGCCTCCAGCGTGCACAGCAGGTCACCCGCCTTCACCGCCTGGCCCTCGGACGCCACCACCTTCAGGATCGTGCCCTGCATTGGAGCCCGGACCTCGTCGTGCGCGCCGTCGGACCCGTGAGTCGACGCCGCCTTTGTGAGCTTCCGGAACCTGCGGACCGGCCCCCCGGCCTCCTCGAGCCGGACGTCATACCTGCGCCCGGAGACCTCCACGGCGAAGGTCCTGGTGACGACGTCGCTCCCGGCCTCGACGGGCGGCGGAGCCTCGGCCTCCGGCAGTGACTCCAGCAGCGCCGGGAGCCGCGCCAAAAAGTCGTCCTCCACGAACCGCGTCCATACCCGGCCCTCGACGAAGGCCGGATCGGACAGAAGCGCGCGGTGGAACGGGATGGTCGTAGCGATCCCCCCGATGTGGAACTGCGACAGCGCGCGCAGGGTCCGCAGCCGGGCCTGCTCGCGGCTGGTGCCGTAGCAGATGAGCTTTGCCACCAGTGAGTCGTAGTCGCGCGGGACGCTGCGTCCGGCTCCGAATCCCTCGTCCACGCGCACCCACGGGCCGGACGGCTCGGTCCACGCGGTGATGTCGCCGGGGGAGGGGATGAAACCCTTGGCCGGGTTCTCCGCGTTGATGCGGCACTCGATCGCGTGGCCCCGGATCGTCAGGGATTCGTAGCCCAGGGGCTCGCCGTCCGCCAAACGGATCTGCTCCGCGACGAGGTCGGTGCCGGTCACGAGCTCGGTCACGGGATGCTCGACCTGAAGCCGCGTGTTCATCTCGAGGAACGAAAGCTCGCCCTGCTCGGACAGCAGGAACTCCAGCGTCCCGGCGGACCGGTACCCGACCGCCCCCGCCAGCGACACCGCGGCCTGCGCCAAGGTCTCCCGGATCTGGGGAGTGACCGCCGGGGACGGCGCCTCCTCGACCAGCTTTTGATGGCGCCGCTGCGTCGAACAGTCGCGTTCCCCGCAAAAGGCGACCGTGCCGTGGGAGTCGGCCAGGACCTGGACCTCCACGTGGCGGGGACGGTCCACGTAGCGCTCCAGGAAGACCGACGCGTCCCCGAAGTAGGCCTGGGCCTCCCGGGACGCCCCCTCCAGCGCCTCGCGCAGGTCGGCCTCCGAGCGCGCGACCCTGAACGCCTTGCCGCCTCCGCCCATCACCGCTTTCACCGCGATCGGGTAACCGTGCTCGCGCGCGAAGTCCTCGGCCCCCTGGGCGTCCACCGCGCCCTGCGTGCCGGCGACGACCGGGACGCCCGCGGCGATGGCCGTCGCGCGGGCGGACACCTTGTCTCCCATCGCGCGCATCGCCGCGGGGGGAGGTCCGATCCAGATCAGGCCCGCGTCCGTGACGGCTTGGGCGAAAGCCTCGTTTTCGGCCAAAAACCCGTAGCCGGGATGGACCGCTTCGGCCCCCGACTGGCGGGCGGCGTCCAGGATCCGGTCGATGCGCAGGTAGCTTTCGGCCGGGGGCGGGGGGCCGAGCAGGTAGGCCTCGTCGGCCACTTCCGCGTGCAGCGCCCGCCGGTCGGACTCGGAGTAGACGGCGACGGAGGCGACGCCGAGGTCCGACAGCGTTCGCATGATTCGGACGGCGATCTCGCCGCGGTTGGCGACCAGGACCTTTCGGATCATCCGCGGCGCCGCTACTGCGGGAGGTCCAGGCCGAGGTGCGCGGCCAGGAACGACTGCGTGTCCACCGACAGCTCGATGGTCCTTCCGATGGACCGCGCCCCATGTCCGGTGTTGACCTCCCGCCGCATCAGGACGGGCCGGTCCGACGACGTCGCCCACTGAAGCGCGGCGCACATCTTGCGCGCGTGCATCGGGTCCACCCGCGTGTCGGACTCGAACACGGTGAACAGCACTGCCGGGTAGGCCGTCGCCTCGCGGACGTGGTGGTAGGGCGAGTACGACAGCAGCCACTCAAGCTCCTCGGGCTTGGCCGCAGTGCCGTACTCGTCGTTCCACGTCACGCCCAGTCCGAACTGCTCGTAGCGGACCATGTCCAGCAGGGGGGCCGAGCACACGACCGCACGGAACAGGTCCGGACGCTGGACCAGCGCCGCGCCCACGAGCAGTCCGCCGTTGCTCCCGCCCGAGATGCCGAGGTTCTCGCCGGACGTGTAGCCGTTGTCGATCAGCCACTCGCCGGCCGCGATGAAGTCGTCGAACACGTTCTGCTTGTTCTCGCGCATCCCGGCGCGGTGCCACTGCTCGCCGTACTCGCCCCCGCCACGCAGGCACGCCAGCGCGTAGACGCCGCCGGCCTGTACCCAGGTCGTGATGCTCGACGAATAGCCGGGAGTCTGGGAGCCGTTGAAGCCGCCGTACCCGTACAGGATCGTGGGGCGACGTCCGTCCGGCGGGGCGTCGGCGGAGTGCAGGACGAACATCGGCACCCGGGTGCCGTCCTTGGACGTGTAGAACACCTGCTTCGCGACCACGTCCTTGATCTCCACCGCCCCCGGCGGGTCCGCGTACGGCTGCAGGGAGCCGGACCCGATGTCGTAGTGCAGAACCCTGTACGGCGTGACGTGGTCGGTGTAGCCGATCCAGACCTCGTTCCCGCCGTCCGGGCGCCCGGTCGCGCCGGCCGACCCGGG
>DATLNZ010000192.1 GCA_035536535.1 Actinomycetota bacterium
GGCGCGGCCCTGATCGGCGGCTCGCAGATCGCGCACCATCTCGTCGGGGTCGATGCCCGTCCGGAGGCCGAGGAGGACGCTTGCGTGCGGTTCGGCGTCCAGCAGGTAGTAGGACTCGTCCTGCGTGTAGGGGATGCCGAATTTCTCGCGGATGTACGCCGTCAGCGGATGCACCTGGAGGGACAGGTTGCCGCCGCCGATCGTGTCCAGAAAGTCGAAACGGATCGGGAACTCGTCGCCGAAGCGTCCGAACACGGCCTCGCCGAGCAGCTCGCGCGGGTGCCGAAAAACGAGGTCGATCGACGGACACTCGAAACGCTCGTCGCCGAACCCCAGCAGCAGCGAGTTCTCCTCGGGGATGCAGTCAAAGCACCAGCCGATGTTGTCCCGGTCTTGTCCGACGTCGCAGACGCGCTGGATCCAATGTCCGCCCCAGGGGGCCGGGTCGAACGTGGGCACGACGCGCAGCGGGCGCCGGGCCGCCGCGGCCAGCGCGCGGTAGTAGGTGCGCGCGTCGAGGAGCTTCGGCCTTTCTGGCTGAGTGGTGTCCAGGATGAACCCAACGCGATCCCACAGCGTCTTGCGGTGGCGGTCGGCCACGCGCCAGTCGACGAAGAACGCCCGCTTGTACAACTCGCCCGGACGAGACCCCGCGTCGTCCAGGCCTAGCGATGACGACTCACCACGGCGCTGTCTCAGAGTCGCCTCCCACCGCGGGAGCCCGGCGTAAACGAGCAGGCCCTCGTCGCAGAGCATCGAGGCCCCCGTGCCGTGGACGAACACGCGTCCGTCGTGCGACGCGATCCGTTCGCGCAGACGCATGGACGCGGTGGGGTCGAACAGGTCGCGGAGGCCGAGCCTGGCCATGCGTCCGAAGACGGGGTCGTCCGTGACGAACGGTTGCGTCAGCCGGCGGATCTCGTCCGGCGGGAGCAGAGCGTCAGCTGCATCGACGAGGAGAGTGTCCGGGGGAGCCAGGCGCAGGACGTCCCCGCGCGCGACCCCCGGGTAGCACTCGACGATCACCACGCGCGCGCCGGTTGAGTGGATCGCGCGCGTCACCGCGTCCCATCCGGAGGTGCACTCGGACGCCACCCCGGACGGCACGAACGGCCGCAGGTCGTAGTTGCCGGGCGCCGTCCGCCCGGTGGGGAGCCGAAGGTCGCGGGGGCCGCCGCCGGACGCGGTCATCCGGCGACCAGGTGCGCTAGTCCGATCAAAGCCGCCTTGTCCCCCAGGCTTGCCGACCGGACCTCCGCCCGGTAGCCGGGCCAGAGAGATTCGTCCAGCAACTCCTGGAGGCCGGTGAAGACGGGGTTGTCCCGCGTCATCGGCCCCCCTCCCAGGACGATCACATCCGGCGTGTGCGCGTGTGCGAGCGCGACGAGTCCGCGCGCGAGTGCTCGTCGGTATGCATCGATGCCGGACACGGCGACGCCGTCGCCCTCGGCGGCGGCTCTATAGACATCCACGACGGTCGCGAACGTGCCGCCGTGGAGGTTCGCCTGATCGACGATGCGGTCGGCGAGGCAGTCGGCTTCGATGGTTCCGGTGCGCCCGCTGGTGTCGGTGAAGCTCGAACCGCTCACGGGGATCTGGCCCCCGAGGATCCCGCCGGCCAGCATTCCGCGCCCCACCGGGCGGCCGTCGCGGACGACGCAGACCCCCACGCCCGTGCCGATCGTGACCACGACCGCGGACCCGGCCCCCTTCGCGGCTCCCGCGACCGTCTCGCCCACGCCGTAGGCGACCGCGTCGTTGAGGACGATCGCGCGCAGTCCGGTGGCCGACTCGAACTCCGCCGGCAGGTCGAGTCCGACGATGCCCTCGAGCTTCCCCGGCAGCGAGACGATGACGCCCCGCTCGTCCACCAGTCCCGGGACGCACAACGCGGCCGAGGTGCACCCGTGCGACGAGATCATCTTCTCGGCCCGCTCGAGCGCGACCTTGAGCGCCATTGGACCCGTCCGCTCCCCGCGGACCTCCCAGTTCCATTCGTCGTGCGTCCGCCAGCCCGGAACCTCTACCACCGCGGACTTGCACCGCGTGCCGCCCAGGTCGATGGCGAAGACCTCCGTCATGCCCGGCCCCCGGACTGTCTCACGCGTGATACGGTGGTCCGGATGGACGACGTCACCATGCGGGACCTGCGCAACCGGGGCGGAGATGTGGTGGAGCGTGTCCTGCGCGGCGAGTCGGTGAGGATTACCAGGGACGGAGAGCCGGTCGCCGAGCTGCGTCCACTGAGAAGACGGCCGCTCGATGCTGCGACGCTGCTCAGCAGGTGGCGGCGGGTACCTTCCGTCAGCGGCACGAAGCTGCGTGAGGACATCGACTCGGTGTTCGAGCCGCGACTGTGACGGCGGCCCGGCGCGATCAGGGCCTTCTGGACACGAGCACGCTGCTGTTGCTGCCCCTCCTCGACGGAGCCCAAGTCCTTCCGGAGCGGCCCATGATCTCCACGATCACTCTGGCGGAGCTGTCGGTAGGTCCGCTGGTCGCGAAGACCCGAGCCGAACGGGCCGCCCGCCAGGCGCAGGTTCAACAGGCGGAGGCGGACTTCGACCCTCTCCCCTTCGATGCGGGCGCCGCGAGGGCGTTCGGCAGCGTGGCGGCGTCGCTGCGAAAGTCCGGCCGGAAGACGTCGGCACGCTCCTACGATGCAATGATCGCCGCCATCGCCATCTCGAACGGGCTGCCTCTGTACACGTGCAACCCCACTGACTTCAGGGGAATACGGAACCTGGAAGTCGTCGAGGTGAGGGTTCCGGACGAGGCTCGTTAAAGGGGTCACCGCCGCGGGTGGGCCCCGTGGCGGTCCACGTTGTACAGGGCCCCCTGGAACGGCAGCCCCACCAAACGGGCCCCCGCGTCGAACCCCTCAAACGCGGGCGACGCGGTCAAGCCCCCGGCCCCCGTCCGGACTCCGAACAGCGACTCGATGAACACGTTTACCCAGGCCCCCCCGGACGAACAGGCCCAGTCGTTGATGTACGGAAGCTCGGGGGACGCCTTGCGGGCGCCGCCGGAGTCGGCCGGCACCACCGACTCCGCGAAGTGCGCCTGCGAGAACGGTCCCTGATTGGCGGACTTCGCCAGCCCGCGCAGCCACTCGTAGGCACGCGCCGACTCACCGATGGCGTAAAGCCCCGTCACCGCCAGCGCGGGCCAGGCCGTGTAGGCGCCGTTCCACTGGTGGTCGGGCCGGACGCTGAACATCGCGTCGGGGTCGTCCGGCGACAGCGCGTGCATCCAGGTGGGGGAGTGCAGGTGCTCGAAGAAGAACCGGACCATCTCGGCCTTCGTGGTCTCCGGCAGGTCGTCGTGCAAGACGTTGAGAACCGTTATCAGGTCGTAGCAGTGGCGAACGGCGACCAGGCGCCCGTCCGGGTGCCGCGCGTTCCAATAGCCGTTGCCGGGGGAGTACAGCTGCTGGTGGATGTCGCCGGCCAGGCGCGCCGCGCGCTCGGACAGGTCCCGTGCCTCGGCCCCCCGCCCCAGCCCCTCCAGGACCTCCGCCGCCCAGCGCATGTTGAACACGTTGGCGGCGTTGAGGCTGGCCACCTCGTGGACGTAGGTGCTCACGCACTCCAGCAGGTTGTCGATGCCGCCGTAGTCGGCAAGTCCGGACGCCGATTTCAGGCGCTCCCAGCCCGTGGCGTAGTCCACGACGTAGTCGGACACCGGCCGCCGAGCCCCACTGGCGGACGTGAAACTGGACTCCAGCCACGCACTGTCGCCCGTCCACCGGACGTACTCCCGCATCGTCTTGCACATGGCGAAGTCGTTGACCGAGTACCACTGGCCGACCGGGCCCCCGGACATCCATTCGATGCCGAAGTGCCGGTGCGCGTCCCAGCCCATCCAGCGCTGCAGGTACCCGCGCATGACGTCCGGGTCGAGCATCGCGTGGACGGTGGCGCTGAGGCTGTAGTCCCAAAGGAACGTGGTCGTCTGCCAGTAGCGCGGCATGAGCGTGTCGTAGCCACGCCCGATCGCCGAGTGCGGCGAGTCGCGCTTGAAGTAAACGACCCCGAGGACCCCCGCGTGGTACAGCCGTCGCATCTCGGAGTCGGTTGTCTCCAGGATCGGGAGCGAGCCGGAGTAGCGGTCGTTGCCGGGGGTGAACACGGCGCGGATCTCCTCGTCCCACTCGCGCTCCGCCTCCGCGATCACCTCCGGGGCGCGCGCGACGACCGAGTCGTAGACGCGGCGCGCCTCGTCGACGGAGTCCGCCAGGACGTTGACGTAGGAGATGGTGGTGCGGTCGCCGGCGTCCATGGGTATGTCGAACAGCAGGCCGTCGGGCGCGATGAGCGTGGCGCGCGGCCAGGCGCCCTGCAGCGACACGGCGCCGGTCCTGCGGGAGTGGAACTCCAGAGCCTGACGGCCGGCGTCCACGAACACCTCGTTGTCGAGCTCGAACGGGGGGAGCGGAGCCGTCCACGGGTCGGGGTGCCTCGTCACCGACCCCCGGAGGCCGATGCGCAGCTCGACGGTGCGCGACGGTCCGGTGTTGTGGATCTCCAGGTGGACGACGGCGGCCGTCTGTCCCGGGACGAGGACCGTGGTCGTCCGTAGGTTCAGGTCGCGGAAGGACGACTCGCGTACGACGCGGTCCGGGCGCCAGGTGAAGGACACGGGGGAGCCGGTGGCGTGCCAGAAGCGGCGGTCGACGTACAGGGCGGCGGTGGTGATGTCCGACGTCGCCAGGGGCGGGAAGTTCAGGCCGCGGATGGCGAACAGGTCGTTGTCCACCTGGACGCACCCGAGGAAGTTGGTGAGTCCCGGGGGGTTGAACAGGTCGCCGAAGCGGTGGACGAGCGTGTCGCTCGCGAGCTCGTCCAGCGTCGGGATGGAGGACACGGCGAGCTCGGTCACGAGGCAGTCGTGGGTTGCGAGGTTTGCGCGCGGGCTCTCACGTCGCAGGTCCGATCCGCACCTGCAGCGTCGTCCGATCGGCCCGGTACCAGGCCCGGAACCACTCGAAGGGGACGCCTTCTCCGTCCAGGTTCGTCGCGGTGACGCGCAGGATCGGGTCGCCGAACTCAACCCCCAGGTGCTCGACGAGCTCGTGCGTAGCCGACGTCGCCTCGATGCTGCGTACGCCACCGCACGGCCGGACGCCGAACCGAGACGTGAGCAGCTCGTAGAGGCTGGCGTCGGTCAGGTCGGCGTCCACGACGGACGCGAACCGCGGCAGCGGCAGGAACGTCTGCACCAGCACGACCGGCTCCCCGGACACCCGCCGCACGCGCTCGACGCTCACGCACTGGGAGCCCATCGGGACGCCGAGCTCGGGGGCTGCCTCCGGCGGGACGGACGCGAGTCCCTGAGACAGCACCTGCGTCCGGACCTCCTGCCCGCGCTGGGTCATCTCCTCGTGGAACCCGCGCACCTCCTGGACCGTGAACTGCGCGATCTTCGGACGGCTGACGAACGTGCCGCGTCCCTTCTCTTTCTGGACGAGCCCCTCGGCCACCAGCTCCCCGAGCGCCTGGCGGACGACGGTCCGGGACACACCGAACAGGGAGCCGAGGTCGGCCTCGGACGGGATCGCCTCCCCGGGGGCCCACCCGCCGGCGGCGATGTGGTCCCGGAGTATCTGCGCGAGCTGCACGTAAAAAGGAAGGTGTCCCCGGCGGCTGATGGGGGCCAGCGCAGTGGTCACAGGGCCACTGTAATCCTGTAATCCTAGGATTGCCAGGGGGCCGGGGCCTGGGAGTTCAGAGCAGTGGCAACGTCAGGCCGTCACGAGGGGCTAGAGAGTGACGTTGAAGCCGGCTGATCTGCGCGAGCTCAGGATCCCTTCGACGGTAGGGAACTGAGCGACCGGGGGAGCTTCGGGCAGCCATGTTCCCCAGAACGCCGAGAGTTCATTCGATATACCGACCGCTTTGCCGTCCAGCCGCACCACCGGCGACCCGGTTTCCTGGATGTTGGGCTGAATCGAAGACCAGTAGTGCGTCTCCGTGTCGCCCCCGAGCACGCCGACCCGGGTGACCGCCTGGGCCCCATGCTGAGAGGCGTATGGGTACCCGTGAGTGACCAGAGGATCGCCCGCGGTCGTCCCGTGGCTCGTCGTGTAGCCCGTCGGGGCAGCCCCGAATCCTCTGACGACCCGGCTGACGTGCTGGAGCTTGTCCCGATCGATCTCGATCAGGGCAAAGCCGACAGCGATCTGCTCCTCCTCGTACACGACTGTTCCGAAGGCCCCCAGCTCTGGCGACCTGGCACGTTCCCCGACGTGGCTTGCGCAGCTGCTCGCGGCGCCGATGTAAGTCCTCGGGTTGGGGGCCTGCTCCGTGAACACGAAGTTCAGCGTGCAGAAGTTGTCGCCCCCGACATACAGGCCCCGGGGGTCCATCATCGGTGCCCCCGGCTGGATCGGGACGTCGCCCGGCAGAACGGCGGACGCCGGTGTGTTCCATGGTGCAGCGACAAGCGTGACGGCCGCCGCCACAACGATCAAGATCCGCGCACCCCTGCGGCCTGACATCACTCACCCTCCCCGTTGCCAACTCTCTTCTGTAGATCGCCCACGGCGGCCCTTGGCACTCAACTTCTACGGTCACCCTGACATTCCTTCTCCCACGGGCCGGGCGAGGTCCACGCTTCCCCGGGGCAGGAAGAGTCGCGCGACAGCACGAACTCATAGGTGTCCTCTCGAGGAGGTTGAATTGCCTCGCACGCGGTGTCGCAGAATCGCTTTGTTCGTCGCGCTGCTATCGGCCGCCACGCAGTCCCCCGCATCCGGCGCCCCCGCCCCTGCTGCGGCGTCGCATTCACCGTGTTCGAGCAGTCCCGTCGTCCGGTGCGCCGAGTGGTTTCACCGGCACGACGCCGGTTCGATCGATCCGGAGGCTCACGACGAGGCAACCGACGTGGCGGTCGGCCCCGGGTCCGATCGCGTCTACGTCACCGGGATCGCATGGGACCACGGGGACACGATTCGGACGTTCGCGCTGGACGCCGTCACGGGCGCAGCGCTTTGGACCGCCGACTACAGCGGCGAGCCGTCCGATCCGCCTTCCGGGGACGTGTCTGCGAGCGGCGGACACTGGGGCGGTGATTTCACGGTCGCCGTGTCCCCTGACGGGAACACCGTCTTCGTCTCCGGTTGGAACGTGACCTTGGCCTACGCAGCGCGGACGGGGGTCCAGAAGTGGAAGGCCTTGTGGAGGACGGACACCGCGGGAGGGCGTACGGCCAGCGACGTCGGGGTGAGTGGCGACGGCTCGCGGGTCTATGTAACCGGCTCGAAACCGGACGCCCTGAACCCCGATTCCGTTGCCACCGTTGCCTACGACGCCGCCACGGGAGAGCATCTGTGGGAGGCGACAGCGGCGGGCCCTTATGCCTCCTTCGATCCTGTGCGGCTGAGCGTTCCTGCCTCCGGCGACAGGATCTTCGTTTCGGGGGGTGACTCAAACCTGGAGACGATCGCCTACGACGGCAAGACGGGCACGGCGCTGTGGACAAGTGCGTTCGCCCACGAGGGGGTGGACTGGACGAGCCGTGCCATTGGGCTCGTCGCGGCTCCGGACGGCTCCCGCGTGACGGTCTCCGGACCGGGGTTCAGCAGGGGGTCGGCCGTCACTCTTACGGCCGTCGACTCGATCGTGACCGTCGCCTACGATGGCGCCACCGGCGCCGTGATCTGGGGAGACGCTTGGCGACCCGACGGGCGTGAAGCGACGTCCGCTTCCATAGCCATGAGCGCCGATGGGGCCACTGCGTACGTCGCCGGGTCAACCTCGGTCACAGAAGTGCCGACCGGTGCGGCCACTGTTGCCTACGCAGGGGCGACCGGCGACAAGTTGTGGGTGACGCACCAGGACGTGCCGGGTGTCGTTGAGCGGGCGCAGGGGGTCCTTGCGAGCCCTGACGGGACGAAGGTGTACGTCGCGACCGCGGAGTCGACGTGGACGGGCGTCGCCTTCGGCCTCTACACGACGACCGCTCTGGATTCCGCGAGCGGCTCCACGGTGTGGACGGCGCGGCACGCCGTG
>DATLNZ010000193.1 GCA_035536535.1 Actinomycetota bacterium
ATGAAAGAGGGACGAGAGCCCGGGGGCCCCCGTCCCTCAAGTCCTAGGCCGCCTGCGACTGCGTCGCGACGGCTTCCACCGGGACCTGACGACGCCGGGTCGCCAGCGTCAGCAGGCTCGTGACCGCAGCCCCCGTCACCGCCGCCGCTCCCCACTCCAGACCGGAGAGGTCCCAGCCTGCGAGCTTGTCCAGCGAGTAGCGTCCGGGCCCGGCAAAGCCGACCACGGCCGCTGCCGCGATGTTCGTGGCGTTCAGCTCCCAGCCGCCGGAGGCGGCCCAGGGGCCCTTGCCCAGGTGGACCGTTGCGATAGCCGTGATCATCATGCCGATGACGGCCGCGGCTCCCAGGGGGCTGAGCAGGCCCAGCGCGATCAGCAGGCCGCCGCCGAGCTCGGAGAGTCCCGCTGCCAGAGCCATAGGCTTGCCCGCCCTGAAACCAAGCGACTCCAGCCACCCGGCGGTGCCTGCGACGCCGTACCCGCCGAACCAGCCGAACAGCTTCTGCGCCCCGTGCCCCATGAACAGAAGACCAAGCACAACCCGCAGGATCAAGATCCCGAGATCCATGTCCACCTCCCGCCCCGAAGGGCTACTCATTCGTAGGTTCCTTATCTTTCGTAGGTTACTATATCAATGTGCGCTAATCTCGCAACGGGGATATTGTCGTAGTGACAAGGAGGCGAGGTTGACCGGTCCATGCGACGACGGCCATGAGGTCCTGTCGCCGTTTTGCCCGAAGTACCAGCGGGCGCTTGAGATCGTGGGACGCAGGTGGACCGGGGTCATCCTGCGGTTTTTGCTGTCCGGCGCCTCCCGGTTCAACTCCATCGCACAGGGCATCCCCGGGCTAACGGATCGCCTGCTGTCGGAGCGGCTGAAGGAGCTGGAGGCCGAAGGGCTCGTCGTTCGGTCCGTCACTCCGGAGACGCCGGTACGGATCGAGTACCACCTGACCCCCAAGGGCCGGGCACTGGAATCGGTGATTCGCGCGACGGCGAAGTGGGCCGAGGACTGGTCGGAGCCGTCCCGCCGCAAGCAGACTCGGGGAACGACAGGAGGCAAGCGTTGAAGCTGGAGGGCATCCACCACGTCACGGCCATCACCGGCGACGCGCCGGGAAACGTCGAGTTCTACGCCGGCACGCTAGGCCTGCGGATGGTCAAGAAGACCGTCAACCAGGACGACCCCACCGTCTACCACCTCTTCTACGCAGACGAACGTGGCAGCGCCGGCTCGGACATCACCTTCTTTGAGTACCCGGGGGCCATGCGGGGACGCGCGGGGGCCGGAATGGTCCACCGGGTCGTGTGGCGCGTGGCATCCACGGACTCGCTGTCCTTTTGGGAGGACCGGCTCCAGGCTGCCGGAACTGCGTCCTCACGGCAGGACGACGCGCTGCTGTTCTCCGACCCCGAAGGACTCGGACTCGAACTGCGCGTGGTCCGAACGGACGACGAGCCTCTGGTCGCCCGTCACCCCGAGGTCCCGGCCGAGGTCGCGCTCCAGGGCTTCCACGGCGTTCGCGCTCTCACCGAGGATCCGTCCGGGAGCAGGGAACTCCTCGAGCGGGGACTCGGCTTCAAGTCGGTAGGCGGAGACGGCTATGAGTGCCGCGGTGACCTCAGGGGCGGGCTGTACGACTACGACCTGGCATCCGAGGCCGGAGTCCAGGGAGCCGGCACCGTCCACCACGTGGCGTGGTCGTCGCGCCTGGAGGATCACGAGGCGTGGCGCGAGCGGGTGGCGGAGGCCGGGATGGACGTGACGCCGATCATCGACCGCTTCTACTTCAAGTCCATCTACTTCCGGGAGCCGAGCGGGGTGCTCTTCGAGATCGCCACCCTCGGCCCCGGCTTCACGGCAGACGAGCCCCTCGAGACACTGGGAGAGTCGCTGTCTCTGCCCCCCGACTACCGGCACCTGCGCGCCGAGCTGGAGACGAAGCTGACGCCCCTACCGAATCCGTCCGCGTGGCGCCACAGCGTCAGGTGATGGCGAGCCTGGCGACTGCCACCCAACGGAGGGCAGTCATCGACAAGGTGGTGGAGGTGGCGGGAATCGAACCCGCGTCCCGAAACGCCGCCGCGGGGCTTCTCCGAGCGCAGCCGGCCTATTAATCTCGGCCCCCATCCGCCGGTCGGCGGGCTGATGGGGGCCCAGCCTCGGTGAGATCCCCCCGGCAGTCGAGGCGCCCCGCCGGGGTTGATCCCGCTTATGACGCCGGGTCCGGGGGCGCGGGCTCCCCTGGCCGGCGGCTGCCTAGCTAACTAGGCTGCGATTGCAGTTGAGTTGGCAGTTATCTTTTCCCAGGTGTTTAACGAGGGTCCCGAGAACCTCGGCTCGCTTCACCCGCGCCGGTTCCGCCCCGGTCGAAACCAGTTCACCCCCGACGCAGCTTCCAGTCTACCCGGGAATGCGGCACCCCACCCTCGGTTCGGGTGGGGCGTGCCACACACCTGCAGTCTCTACTGCGGGCAGGCCCAGAAACCCGGGCCGAAAATCCGGTCCCACAACTTGCTGGTGTCCTCGCAGCTGTTGGAGCAGCCGTTGGAGCTGGCGCCTTCCCATGCCACGGGCTCCGGCTGGCAGTACGCCTGCGCCGAGCCTCCTGCTCCCACCGTGCCGGCCACGATGGCCAGCCCGACGGCGATCTTGGCAAGCTTCTTCACTTCGGCACCCCCTTGGGCAATGTGTGTCCTGATCAGTCAACGCAGACGCCCGGCGGGCGTCAAGTCAGGGACAGGTGGGCCGTCACCTCGTGGCGATTGTGGAACAGGTGCCTCGCTCCGCGGATTCTGTACCTCGCGGACAGGATCGACATCGCGTCGTCCAGGACGCGCAGCGGACGCTTCGCCGGCAGTTTCAAAGTCATGATCGCCGTGCCGGCCCCCGGCTTCAGCAGGCCTGCTGCCCTCACCGTGAGCTTCGCCGAGTGACGAGCCTCCATTCGAAGGTCGTTGGCCACCAGGTCGAAGACCGGCAGATCCCGGCGGGAGAAGGCGTCACCCGCCGTCGCCCGCAGGTGAGTGACCAGCGGATGCGACTCAACGGACGGGTGCAGGTCCGCCGGGTCGACGGCCACCACCCGCAGTCCCCTGCCGGTCAGGATTCTGGTCCATCCGCCCGGGGAGGCGCCGAGGTCCAGGGCGTGGTGAGCATCGTCCAGCGTGACGCCGAACGCCTCCAGAGCCTCCAACAGCTTGAACTCCGACCTGCTCACCTGGTCGGGTTCCCGGGCGAACCGTCTCATGCCTCCGGGCCACGCCGACAGGTTGTGGTCGGTCCTCGAGACGCCGAGATGGGCCTCGAGAGCACCGCCGGCGTCGGAGACGACCACCGAAAGGACCTGTTGCGGGTCGCGGACGCTGACGGGCAGGCCGACCTGCTCCTGTACCTCGTCCTGCAGAGCGACCTGGATCTCGTACGGGCGGTAGGCGAGCATCGGAAGCACGCGGTGCTGCACCGAGAACGGCAGGCCGGGCTGAAAGTGCCCAAGAAGGTGGTCGCGGACCTGCGTCCGGATGAGCT
>DATLNZ010000194.1 GCA_035536535.1 Actinomycetota bacterium
CGGCCCCCCCGTTCCAGGATGGCCTGGGGCATTCCGCCCTCCAGCACCACGTAAGCCCCCGCCGCGCGCGCGGGGCGCCCCGGCGAGTCCGGCCAGGGCAGCGCGGCGCCGTACGGTTGCGCAGGGTCGGTGGCAGCCATCACCAACACCTCGCCGCGGCCGGCGTCCGGTTTCTCTCGGTCGCGCATTCCCCTCAGCCGGTCCACCGCTCCCGGCATCGCGAACTGGGCGGCCCCCAGTCCGGCCACGAAGTAACCGCGCCGCACCCGGCCCGACTCCTCCAGGGCTTTGAGCACCCCGTACACCGCGGCAAAGCCGCCCGGGGCGTTCTCGGCCAGGACGGCTTCTCGCGTCAGCACCCCGTGGCGCTCCAGGAGCTGCAGCGCCCGCGCGTGCGCCGACTCCGTCGCCGCGGGTGCCGGTTGCAGCAACTCCGAGACCAGCGACCACCGTCCGGCTGCCGACGGAGGCCCCGTCCGGGAAAGCCGTCCCGGACGCGGACGCCCCGTGGACGCGGCCTTGCGCCTTCCCGACAACAGCGCCCGGACAGGTGCGAACGTGTCGTTGGTCACCTCGCCCGCCCACACCAGGTCCCACAGCGCCGCCAGGACCGTCTGGTCGTCCGGGTGGTCGGCCGCCGCCAGCAGCTCCGGCCAGAACGATGCGCCGCGACCGGTCAGGCGCTCGCGCAGCGCGTCGTGGACCGGTCCCGAGGGCCGGTCGTCGGTTGCGGGGGGATGCAACAGGCGCATCTGGTCGCGGAACCAGATGCTCACCCGTCCGTCCGCGGCCCCCAGCGGCCCGGCCCCCGACCACACGCAGACGCCGGACGCCAGCAGCTCGTCGAGATCCGACGCGCGGTACCCCTGAAGCCTCGCCGGCAGGACGTCCGGCTCCAGAACCGATGCCGGGATCGCGGCCCCCTGTAGCTGCGCCACCGTCTCGACCAGTGCCTCCTGGCCGCGCCTGGGCGTCCCGATCCCGTGCCATGCCGGCAGGAACCTCGCCAGAGCGGGAGCCTCGACGGGCTCGATCTCCTTGCGCAGCGCCGCGAGCGAGCGCCGCCTCAGGACCCGCAGCACTCCCTGGTCGCACCACTCCCGGCGCGACCCGTCCGGACGAAACTCCCCGCGCACGACGCGTCCCTGCGCCTCCAGGGACTCGAGCACTGCGCGCGCGCGTTCCGGCGGGACTCCCAGCCGCGCGCAGACCTGCGACGTCTCGAAAGGTCCGTGCGTCCGCGCGTACCGCGCGATCAGGTCCTCCAGCGGGGCGTCGACGGGGTCGGTGAACGCCGCCGGAAGCCCCTGAGGCAGGGCCACACCCAGTGCATCGCGCAGGCGCGCCGCGTCCTCGGCGGCGGCGAGGCGCCGCTCGCCCCCGACTCCCACCTCGATGGCCCGGCGCTCGTCCACCAGAGATGCGACCCACCTGTCGTCGAAGGCCTCGCTGCGCGCCCGAAGCTCGTCCACGGTCAGGTCGCCGAGACGCCGGAGCACGTCGTGCAGCTCGTCGGCGTCGCGCGCCCCACGCCCCGGCACCAGCTGCTGCAACTCGAGCTCCAAAGACGCCAGCGCGTCGCGGTCCACCAGCTCCCGCAGCTCCTCGGCCCCCAATAGCTCGCGGAGCAGCTCTCGGTCCAGCGACAGCGCCGTCGCCCGACGCTCCGCCAGCGGTGCGTCGCCGTCGTACATGTACTCGCCGACCCAGCCGAAAAGAAGCGACTGGGCGAATGGCGACGGTGAGCGCGTCTCGACCGCCACGAGCCGGACTCGCCGTGAGCGCACGTCCGTCAGAACCTCACGCAGCGCAGGGACGTCGAACACGTCCCGCAGGCACTCCCGCGTGGCCTCGAGCATGATCGGGAACTGCGGGTACTTCGCCGCGACCTGCATGAGGTTGGCCGCTCTCTGTCGCTGCTGCCACAGGGGCGACCGCTTCCCGGGATCGCGGCGGGGCAGCAGCAGCGCACGGCCGGCCGACTCGCGGAACCGCCCGGCGAAAAGAGCCGTCCCCGGAAGGGCGGCCGTCACCGTTTCCTGGATCTCCTCGGGGGGGATGGCGATGTCGTCCAGCGGCAGCTCGTCGTGGGCCTCCGGCAGCCGGATCGCTATGCCGTCGTCGCTGTACAGCACCTGGACGTGGCCCAGCCGGTCCTCCAGCCGCGACTGCAGGGCCATGGCCCACGGCGCGTGGACCTGCGCCCCGAACGGCGACAGGATGCATACGCGCCAGTCGCCGATCTCGTCGCGAAATTTCTCAACCACGATCGTCCGGTCGTCGGGGACGGCTCCCGTCGCCTCGGCCTGCTCGCCGACGTACTGGACGAGATTTTTCGACGCAAGCTCGTCCAGCGAGTACTCGGCCCGCAACCAGTCCTCGGCGTCCGGCCGCGCGCGCAACGTCCGGACGAAAGTGCCCATCGCCCGTCCGAGCTCCAGGGGCCTGCCCGGACGGTCGCCGCGCCAGAACGGCATCTTTCCCGGCTCCCCGGGAGCGGGGGACACGATGACACGGTCGTGGGTGATGTCTTCGATGCGCCAGGTGGAGGCACCGAGCAGGAAGACCTCACCCGGACGCGACTCGTAGACCATCTCCTCGTCCAGCTCGCCGACGCGCTTGCCGTCGGTCAGGAAGACCCCGAACAGGCCGCGGTCCGGGATGGTCCCGCCGCTGGTGACGGCCAGGCGGCCGGCCCCGGCCCGCGAGCGCAGGGTGCCGTGGTGCCGGTCCCAGACGATGCGCGGCCGCAGTTCCGCGAACTCCTGGGAGGGGTACTTGCCGGACAAAAGATCCAGCACCGACGTGAGGACGTCGTCGGTCAGGTCCGCGTACGGCGCCGACCTGCGGACCACGGCCGCCAGGTCCTCGACCGTCCAGTCGTCCATGGCGACCATCGCGACGATCTGCTGGGCCAGGACGTCCAGGGGATTGCGGGGGTAGGTCGTGTGCTCGATCTCGCCGGTGCGCATCCGCTGGACGACGACGGCCGCCTCCAGCAGGTCGCCCCGGTACTTCGGGAACAGCTTTCCCCGGCTGGGCTCGTCCACTCTGTGTCCCGCCCGCCCTATGCGCTGAAGTCCCCGAGCCACCGAGCCCGGCGACTCCACCTGCACGACCAGGTCCACGGCGCCCATGTCGATGCCGAGCTCCAGCGAGCTGGTCGCCACCAGGCCCCGGAGCGTCCCCGCCTTGAGCTCGTCTTCGATCGCCACGCGCTGCTCGCGTGCCAGCGACCCGTGGTGGGCCTTGACCAGATCCTCTTCGGCCAGCTCGTTGAGCCGGGCAGCCAGGCGCTCCGCGAGGCGCCGGGCGTTGGTGAAGATCAGCGTCGAGCGGTGCTGGCGGACCAGTTCCAGCAGCCTCGGGTGGATCGCCGGCCAGATGCTGCGCCGTTGCTGTCCCGCCGAGGCCGGACCGGTCGCAGGGTCGTCCATAACCTCTCCGAGCGAGGACATGTCCTCGACCGGGACGACCACCTCGACGTCCAGCTGCTTACGAATCCCCGCGTCCACGATCGTCACCGGACGGGGCGCGCCCTGCACCTGTCCGCCCAAAAACCGTGCCGTTTCCTCGAGGGGGCGCTGCGTCGCCGACAGCCCGATGCGCTGGGGCGGCTGGGAGGTGATCTCCTCGAGTCGTTCGAGCGAAAGGGCCAGATGCGAGCCGCGCTTGGTCGCGGCGACCGCGTGGATCTCGTCGACGATCACCCACCGGACCGACGTGAGAGTCTCGCGGGCCCGCGAGGTGAGCATTAGGTACAGCGATTCGGGAGTGGTGATGAGGACGTCCGGGGGAGTCTTGACCAGCGCCCGGCGCTCCCTTGCGCTGGTGTCGCCGGTGCGCATCCCCACCGTCGGCTCAACAAAGGACTCGCCCAGGCGTTCGGCCGCCAGGCGCATTCCCTGAAGGGGCGCGCGCAGGTTGCGGTCCACGTCTACCGCCAGGGCGCGCAGCGGCGAGATGTAAAGCAGCCGGCATCGCTCGGCTGCCGGTGGCTGCGGGTCCGACGACAGGCGGTCAAGCCCCCACAAAAAGGCGGCCAGGGTCTTGCCGGAGCCGGTAGGCGCGCAGATGAGCGTGTGACTGCCCGAGGCGATTGCCGGCCACCCGCGCCCCTGCGCCGCCGTGGGTTGCGCGAACGTAGTCGCGAACCACTCGCGGGCGGCCGGGCTGAAGCGGTCCAATGCCATCTGTCAACGCTAACGCGGGCGCCGGTTCACGGCTTCTGGAGCCCATCCGTGATTGCATTGGGCGATGAGTGACGAAGCGCTGGTCGCGCGGTACCTGGACTACCTCGGGGGGCCAAGAAAGGCGTCCCCGCACACGGTCACCGCGTATCGCGGCGACCTGACGGACTTCACCGCGTTCCTGGACCGGTCCGCACGCAGCCTGCGCGACGCCGACCACTCCCTTCTGCGCAGGTACCTGGCGAACATGGAGACCCGCGGCCTGTCGCGATCGTCGATCCGGAGGCGGGCCACCGCGGTCCGCAGCTTCTATCGCTTTCTGCTCCGGGAAGGCGTAGTGGAGTCCAACCCCGGGGAGCTTCTGTCCCTTCCCCGCGGGGCCATGAAGCTGCCGCGCGTCCTGAAGCGGGGCGAGGTCGGCGGCATCCTCGAGCACGTGCAGCGACGGACCGAGCCTGGTCCGGGACAGCCACCCCCGCCGCCGGAAGCCTGGCGGGACCTGGCCCTGGTCGAACTTCTGTACGACGCCGGACTTCGTGCTGGCGAGGCCTGCGCTCTCAAGACGGCCGACCTCGACCTGAGCTCCGGCTGGATCCGAATCGAACACGGCAAGGGCGACCGGACCCGCGTCCTGCCTCTGGCGGCGCCCGCGGCCGCCGCCTTACGGACGTACCTGGACCTGGGTCGCCTTGCCCTGTTGAAGGACGGCGATCCCGGGACCGTGTTCGTCAACGCCAGGGGCAGGGCAATGTCCACACGCGACGTCAGGCGCGTTGTGGCCCGGTTGGGCGCACACTGGGAAGGTGGCCGCCCCGTCTGGCCGCACCTGCTGCGACATTCGTTCGCCACGCACCTTCTGGAAGGGGGAGCCGACCTGCGCAGCGTCCAGGAACTGCTCGGCCACGCCGACATAGGCAGCACGCAGGTCTACACCCACGTGAGCTCGGAAAGAATGCGCGCCGTCTACGACGCCACGCATCCCCGTGCCTGAGCAGACGGTCTCCGACTACATCGGCTCCCTCTGGGCCTCCTACAAGGAGGACGGGTCGCCGGATGCCCGCGAGCGCCTGATCCTGCACTACGCACCGCTGGTGAAGTTCGTGGCTGGACGTGTCGGTTCGGGGCTTCCGAGCTCCGTGGACCATGCCGACCTCGTCTCCTACGGCGTGCTCGGCCTTATTGATGCCATCGAGAAGTTCGACCGGTCGCGAGAGATCAAGTTCGAGACCTACGCCATGCCGCGCATCCGCGGCGCCATCCTCGACGAGCTGCGCGCTTTGGACTGGGTGCCGCGGTCGGTGCGGGCCAAGGCCCGCGAGATCGAGAAGGCCATCTCGACCCTTGAAGGTCAGCTGCGTCGCGAGCCGGACGAAGACGAGCTGGCGGCGGAGCTCGGCATATCGCTGGACGAGCTGCGCAAGCGGCTGGACGAGGTCTCGGCGGTGTCCATGGTCGCCCTGGAGGAGCTGCTCACGGTGGGCGGCGAGCGGGGAGAGAAGGTCTCCCTGCTCGACTCCCTCCCGGACACCAGGACCGAGCGCCCGGGCGAGCTTCTCGAGGCCGACGAGGCCCGCCAGGCGCTTATGGCGGCCATCAACTCGCTCCGGGACCGGGAGAAGTGGGTTATCACCCTGTACTACTTCGACGGGTTCACACTGGCCGATATCGGCCGGACCCTGAACGTGACGGAGTCGCGGGTGTCGCAGATCCACTCCAAGGCGGTGCTCTTTCTGCGCTCGCGCCTGGCCGCGGAGTTCGGGCGGCCCTCGACGGTCCGGCAAGCCCCCCGCTGGTAGGATCGTCGTGGCGGTCCGCGACTGCGGGCCGACTAACACACGCCCGGCGACTTCCGGTGAGTCGGCGGCCGGGCGGACGAGCAACCGGAAGGGGGACTACACATGCCGCCGGTCAGCATGCGGCAGCTTCTGGAGGCGGGTGTCCACTTCGGACACCAGACCCGCCGCTGGAACCCGAAGATGAAGCGATTCATCTTTTCGGAGCGCAACGGCATCTACATCATCGATCTCCAGCAAACGATGGCCCTCCTGGACGACGCGTACACGTTCCTGCGTGACACCGCGTCCAAGGGCGGCAACATCCTTTTCGTGGGGACGAAGAAGCAGGCTCAGGAACCGGTCGAGCAGCACGCGAACAACTGCGGCATGCCGTACGTGAACACGCGATGGCTCGGCGGGACTCTGACCAACTTCTCCACCATCAAAAAGCGCATCGACCGCCTCCAGCAGCTGATCGACTGGGAGGAGCAGGGGATGTTCGACACCCTGCCCAAAAAAGAGGTCCTACGGATGCGCCACGAGCGGGACAAGCTCGAGCGTCACCTGTGGGGCATCCGCGACCTCACCCGGCTCCCCGACGCGGTGTTCGTGATCGATACCCGCAAGGAGCAGATCGCAGTCACCGAGGCGCGGCGTCTGGGCATCCCGATCGTGGCGCTGGTCGACACCAACTGCGACCCCGACGAGGTGGACTGGGTGATCCCCGGCAACGACGACGCGATCCGCGCGGCAACCCTCATGTGCCGCGTGGTCTCGGAGGCCGTGATGGAAGGCCGCTCGCGTCTGCCGTCCCAGGTCTTCGAGCCGGACGTCGAAGAGGAGGCCGAGGTCGCTCTGGACGACGAGCAGCCGGTGTCCACCGACGATTCGGGTCCAGCTCCCGAAGCCGCGCCGCCTACGGATGGAGCAACTCCGGCAGCCGAACCGACCCCGCCCGCGGAAACCCCGACACCCGCGGCTGCCGAGGCGACACAACCCGCGGAGGCCGAGGCGACACCGCCGGCGCCGTCCGCCGACGATGCCCAGGAGGCCACCAATGCCTGAGATCAGCGCAGCCGAGGTTAAGAAGCTCCGGGACGCCACCGGCGCCGGGTTCATGGAGTGCAAGAAGGCGCTCGCCGAATCGGGAGGCGACGGCGACAAGGCGCGCCAGCTTCTTCGCGAGTGGGGCCTGGCCGACGCCACCAAGCGGGCGGGCCGGGAGCAGAGCGAAGGGCTCATCCACGCGTACTTGCACGCGCCAACTGCCGGCATCCCGCCCAAGGTCGGGGTGCTCCTTGAGCTGTCCACCGAGACCGACTTCGTGGCCAAGACCGACGACGCGAAGCAGCTCGCCCAGGAGATCGCCTTGCACATCGCGGCGATGAAGCCGGTGTTCGTGTCCTCGGAGGAGGTGCCCGAGGACGTGCTGGCGACGGAGCGGGAGCTCGCGGCCAAGAAGGTCGAGGGCAAGCCGGAGAAGGTGGTGGAGCAGGCGACCCAAGGTGCGGTCAAGAAGTACTTCCAGCAGTTCTGCCTTCTCGAGCAGAAGTGGGTCCGCGACGACAAGCAGACCGTGAAGGACCTGATTGCCGGGTACGCCTCGAAGATGGGCGAGAACATCGGCGTACGCCGCTTTGTGCGGTTCCAGGTCGCCGAGTCCACCGAGTGATTTGAAGACCGAGCCTGCTCCCGACCCCCGGGCTGCACCACCCGGCGCCCGCTACAGGCGGGTCCTGCTCAAGCTGTCCGGGGAGTCGTTCGCCACGGGCAACGGGTTCGGACTGGACCTGCAGACGATCGAGCGGATCGCCAGGCAGATCCGCGACGTCCAGCTGCTGGGGGTCGAGGTGGCGATCGTGGTCGGCGGGGGAAATATCTTCCGCGGATCAGAAGGACAGCTGCACGGCATGGACCGGCCTACCGCCGACTATATGGGGATGCTCGCCACCGTCATCAACGCGCTGGCGCTGAGGTCGGCACTGGAGAGCGAGGACGTAGAGACGCGTGTCCAGACCGCGATCGAGATGAAGCAGATCGCCGAGCCTTACATCAGGGGCCGGGCCCTGCGGCACCTGGAGAAGGGCCGCGTCGTGATCTTCGCTGCCGGGACCGGCAACCCCTATTTCACGACCGACACCCCTGCCGTCCTGCGCGCGCTGGAGATAGAGGCACAGGCGATCCTGATGGGCAAGCGCGTGGACGGTGTCTACGACGACGACCCGATGCTGAACTCAAACGCCAAGTTCCTGCCGGAGCTGACATACATGCAGGTGCTCGAGCGTGACCTGAAGGTCATGGACGCGACAGCCATCGCCCTGTGCAAGAACCATGGCATCCCCATCCATGTGTTCAACCTCATGAAGGAAGGCAACATCCTTCGAATTGTCGAGGGAGCCGAGATCGGAACGGTCGTTCACGAAGGGGGGCAGTGACATGGCGACTCCGGAGTCCGTGCTCAAGGACGCCGATCAGAAGATGGACGGGGCAGTCCGGGTGTGCCACGACGACCTCGCCGGCATCCGGACGGGGCGGGCGTCCCCCGCGTTGGTCCAGAAGATCACCGTCGACTACTACGGAACCCCCACCCCGCTCAACCAGATGGCTCAGCTGTCGACTCCGGAGCCGCGGCTCCTGGTCGTCCAGCCCTACGACCGCAGTGTCATCCCCTCGATCGAGAAGGCGATCATGTCCTCGGACCTGGGGGTCACGCCGTCCAACGACGGGGCCGTGATCCGGCTCCCGTTCCCTTCCCTGACCGAGGACCGGCGCAAGGACCTCGTCAAGGTCGCGCACAAGCGGGCCGAGGAGGGCCGCGTCGCGGTGCGAAACATCCGGCGTCACGCCAAAGAAGAACTCGAGCGCATGCAGAAGGACGCAGCGATCTCCGAAGACGACCTGCGCCGGGCCGAGAAGACCCTCCAGCAGGAGACCGACACGCACGTCAAGAAGATCGACGAGATGCTGGCGGCCAAGGACCAGGAGCTGCGGGAGGTCTAGCAGTGGATGCACCGCCGCGCCCGGCCGGTGCGCACCCAAGGTCACTGCGGACGTCGGTCGCCGCCGGGATCGTGCTCGCGGTCCTGGCGGTTGGTGCCGTCGCCGCCGGGCCCCCGGTCCTTTTCACGGTGGCGCTGGTGGTGATCCTCGTGGCGCAGGCCGAGCTGTACGCCGTCCTTCGCGCCGCCGGACGCACGCCCTGGGTGATGTTCGGACTGGTCTGCGGCGCTCTGCTGCTGCTCGCCGCCTACTTCGGGGGGTTGGGCTGGGTGGCGGCCGCGGTCTGCGTTCCCCTGCCGCTTCTTCTTTTGGGGTCGGTCGCCGCGCGTGAAGCGGACCGTGCATCGGTCGTGACCTCGACGTGGTTCGGGCTGCTGTACGGACCCTTTCTCGGGGCCTTCGCAGTGCTGCTGCTGCGCGGGCGCAACGGGCCCGTGCTGATGGCCGCCCTGCTGGGGGTGACGGCGATCTTCGACTCCGGCGGCTTTCTGGTCGGTCGCAAGCTCGGCCGCCACCGGATGGCGCCGCGAACCAGTCCCAAGAAGTCCTGGGAGGGGTTCGCCGCCGGGGTGGCCATCTCAGTGGGGCTGGCGGTCCTGGTGCTGCCGGCAGTCGGTCCCTTCTCACGATGGTCGGCATTCCGGCTGGCCACTGTGCTGGCGCTCGCGGCTCCCCTCGGGGATCTCGGGGAGTCGCTGATCAAGCGCGACCTGGGCGTCAAGGACATGGGGAGCCTGCTTCCCGGCCACGGCGGGATGTTCGACCGCATCGACGCGATCCTTTTCAACGCGCCGATCGCCTACCTCGTGGTGAGGGTGCTCCACTGGGCCCCCTGAGCGCCGCGGGCGATCCCCGCGAGATCGCCGTTCTCGGCTCCACGGGGTCGATCGGCACCCAGGCGCTGGACGTGATCCGGTCCATGCCGCAGCGGTTCCGGGTCCGGTCGCTGGCCGTGCGCTCGGACGTCGAGCAGCTGGCAGCCCAGGTCTTGGAGTTTTGTCCGAGGCGGGTTGCGGTCGTGGACGCTTCGGCGGCGGCGAGTCTCCGGGAGCAGATGCCGGACACCGAGGTGCTGGAAGGGCCGGAGGCCCTGCTGGCTCTTGCCTCCGACGACGAAGCCGATGTCGTGCTCAACGCGGTCGTGGGGGCGGCCGGCCTGGAGGCCACCCTGGCCGCGCTTGACGCCGGCCGCACGGTTGCCCTCGCCAACAAGGAGTCCTGCGTGGCGGGGGGACCCCTGGTCCGGGCGAGGCTGGACGCCGGCCGTGGGAGCGTCGTGCCGGTGGACTCCGAGCACGCGGCCGTTCACATGTGCCTGGAGGGCGAGGCCCCCGACGGCGTTCGGCGCCTGGTGCTCACAGCCTCCGGCGGGCCGTTCAGGGGGATGAAGCGGGAGCAGCTTCGCGACGCGGGAGTGTCGCAGGCACTGGACCACCCGACGTGGAGCATGGGCGCCAAGGTGACCGTGGACTCCGCCACCCTCATGAACAAGGGCCTGGAGGTGATCGAGGCTCATGTGCTGTTCGGCTTCGGCTACGACGACATCGACGTCGTCTGCCACCCGCAGTCGGTGGTGCACTGCCTGGTGGAGTTCGTGGACGGGTCCTGGAAGGCCTCGCTCGGCCCCCCGGACATGCGCGTGCCGATCGCCTACGCGCTGGGCCATCCCAGGCGCCCGGACTGGGGGGCCGGGACCATGGACTGGGCCGGTGCCGATCCTCTGACCTTCGAGCCGGTGGACCGCGAAACCTTCGGCTGCCTCGACCTGGCCTGCGAGGCGGGACGCGCCGGAGGGACGGCTCCCGCGATCCTCAACGCGGCCAACGAAGAGGCCGTGTCCGCCTTTCTGGACGGCCGGCTGAGGTTTCTGCAGATCGAGGACGTGGTGAGACAGGTCGCCCGCGACGGTGCCGCCCGGACCGCGCCCGGGGACACCGCCCTGCAGCTGGAGGACGTGCTGTCGGCAGACAAGTGGGCCAGAGCCGCCGCGAGGCAGGCCATCTCCGCGTCCGGGGACGCCGGCTAGGACGGTCCTGGAACCCCGGGGACCCACGGAATCGTTTTGCTACCGTGGCCCGCGGCCGCGCAGGCCAAGCATCACCTGACGAGCAGGAGCAGACGTGGGAGCAGGCCTCGGTATCGCCGCCTTTGTGTTCCTGCTGCTATTGGCTATCTTCTTCCACGAGCTCGGGCACTTTCTGGCCGCTCGCTGGGCCGGGATCAAGGTCACCCAGTTCTTCGTCGGCTTCGGCCCCACCCTCTGGTCGCGCCGAGGTGGCCGGCAGGAGGTGGTGGAGTCCGCGGACGGACAGATCGTCGAGCGGCCCGAACTGGAGTACGGGGTAAAGGCGATCCCTCTCGGCGGATTCGTGAAGATCCTCGGGATGTCGCCGTTCGAGGAGGTCCCTCCGCAGGACTACGCGCGGTCCTTTCAGAGGGCGCCGGCGTGGAAGCGGGCTATCGTCCTTGCCGCCGGGTCGGCGACCCACATCCTGACGGCTTTCATCGCGCTGGTGCTGATCCTTTCGGCCGTAGGGATCCCGACCCGGCAGACCCTGGAACTGGAGATGGTCAGCCGAGGGTCCCCCGCGAGCGAATCGGGCCTGCGGCCTGGGGATCGGATAGTGGCCGTGGACGGGCGCAAGGTGTCCGAGTGGACTCAGGTGCGCAACCTCATTCGCGACAGCCCCGGACGGCAGATGCAGCTGACTGTCGCAAACCGGACCGGCGACCGGCGGACGGTCGGCATCACGCCGCGTCCTCAGCAGGAGGACGGCGGCCGCCGGACCGTCGGCCTTATCGGTGTGAGCTCCAAGCTGGCGAACGTGAGGGTGAACCCGGCCGTGGCCGCCGGCAGGTCGGCGGTGGTGATCGGGCAGTTCATAGGCCGTTTCGTCACGTCCACGCCGAAGCTGTTCTCCGCGGAGACGCTGGGGCTAACCAAGACCCCGGGACGCGAGGACGAACGGGCGCAGAGCGTGGTTGGAGCCGGCCGGGCGGCGGCCGACCTGGCCTCGAAGGGACAGGTCCTGCGGTTTCTGGAGTTCTTCGTCTACATCAACATGGCCATCGGACTGTTCAATCTCCTGCCCATACCGCCCCTGGACGGCGGGCACCTGTTGCTCCTGGGCCTGGAGAAGGTGAGGCGCAAGCCGGTGGGGCAGACGACCATGGTGCGTGTGATGGCCGTGGGGTTTGCGCTCCTGCTCCTGCTGGGGATGTGGATCATCTTCCAGGACATCGTTTCGCCGGTCCCCCTCGAGTAGCCCGGTCTGACCCCCCCTTGGAGGCCCGGAGGCAGGAATCGGGCCGGGGGCGCCGAATCCATGGATGAGGACGCTCAACATCGAGGCAACGAGGGACCGGTGCGCAGGCTAGCGCTTTTCATCGCACTCGCTTTGACGTGGTCTGTGCTGCCGACGGCCGCCCAGGCCACCTTCGCCGACTGCCTGGGGCCCGATACGCACGGTCCGATCATGTACGACTTCACCCCCGGCCCGAATCCGGACCCGCTCGCACCCGGGACGCTCATCCAGATCACCGTCGACGACCGCCCC
>DATLNZ010000195.1 GCA_035536535.1 Actinomycetota bacterium
AACGGACTGCTACGTCCAGCACGACCTGGGACCCCAGGGAGTTTCCGACCAGGACCGCCGGACCGATGCCGGCCCCCCGCATCCACGCAACAAGGGCGTCGGCCAGGCCCGGCACGTCCAGCGGCTGCTCCGGACGGAAGCTACGCCCGAACCCCGGCAGGTCCACGGCGTAAACGGGACCGACGCCGACCAGCGCCCGGCTGAACCGCTCCATGTACCGGCTGGACAACCCGAGTCCGTGGACCACCACGACCGGGCGTGCGGCATCAGCACCATCGGAGACAAAGCGGCCGGCGATGGTGCGTGCGGACTTCGAAGGATTGCGCGAGGGGGCCATGCGGAACGGACCCTTTGCCCGACCCGCGAAGGGCAAAACAAAAGGGCCGGCCCCTTGGGGCCGGCCCAGAAGTTGAATCCCTACCGACTCTTCGGCGGACGGCCGCGGCGCTTGCCGGTGGCCTGGGCCACCTTGGCGCCCTTGCGGGCGGCGCTGGCAACCGCGGTCTTCAGGCTGGACCTCAGGTCGCTCTCCACCTTGGGGGCAGAGGGTGGGACCACCTTGAGCCTGGGTGCCGGAGCGGTGCTCAGCATGCCCGGAACCGGGGGCGTAAAGGGCGCTACCCGCAGAACCGACTGCTCGGCCTCCTGCTCGCGCATCTCGAGGAACTGCTCCAGCTTGCGCTTGATCCGCTGCAGAGCGTTGTCGATCGACTTCGCCTGCCGCTGCAGCCCCACCGCGATCTCCTGGTAGGACCGGCCTTCTAGGTACAGGTTGAGCACCTCGACCTCAAGGTCCGACAGGATCTCGGCGAGGAACGCGCGGATCTGCGCGACCTCGTCCTCCGCCACCACTAGCTCCACCGGGTCGACTATCCGGGCCGAGGCCAGAAAGTCCACCAGCTGCCGCTCGCCCTCGTCCTCCGACGACACAGGCCGCTGCAGGGAGACGTAGGAGTTCAGAGGAGCGTGCTTGTGTCGAGTCGCTCCCTTGATCGCCGTGATGATCTGCCGGGTGATGCACAGCTCGGCGAAAGAGCGAAACGATACGGTCTTGGAGGCGTCAAAGTCGCGGATGGCCTTGAAAAGGCCGATCATCCCCTCCTGGATGATGTCCTCACGGTCGGCGCCGATGAGGAAGTAGGTCTTTGCTTTGCTCCGCGCGTACGACGTGTACCGCTGAAGCAGGATGTCGAGCGCATCCGAATCCCCCTCGCGAGCCAAATCAACGAGCTGGTCGTCGATCAGGTCGGCCTTTGGAGCCAACGATTCTGAGACGAGCCGCTTTCTGGCCGCTGCTGTTAGGGGCATACTCCCGCTCTCCTTGGCTACGAAGAAAACTGGAACGTGGAGCGGTGGTTCGTGCGTGAAGCCACTGTAGGGGACTAGACCGAAATGGTCAAGTCCCCATGGCTCAACGGTGTGCCCCTTGCGGGCTATGCCCTGCCCGCAGGTGTTTCCTCAAACCCCTTGTCAAGGCGTTTACCCGCCCTGGTGAATACTGAAACGTCCCCCAGCCGGGTGGCCGTCGCACCAATTTCGCCCCGATTCAACTGCCACCCGAACGCCTGCGGGCGACCTCGAACAGCGCCACCCCCCCGGCCACCGAGGCGTTGAGGCTGCCCACGCGGCCCCGCAGCGGGATGTGGACCCGCAGGTCACAGCGCTGTGCGACCAAACGGGAGACTCCCGGCCCCTCGGCCCCCACGACCAAACAGAGGGGGTCGCAGGCCAGGTTCAGGTCGTACAGCGAGCCCGGAGCCTCGCCGTCCAGGGCCACGGTCCAGATTCCGGCCGACTTGAGCCACTCGATGGTCCTGGACAGGTTGTCCACCGTCACGACCGGAAGCCACGCCAGCGCCCCCGCCGCTGCCTTCTCCACGGTGGGGGTGACGCCGGCGGAGCGGCGGGACGGCAAAAGCAGTCCGTGGGCACCCGCCGCTTCGGCGGAACGCGCCAGTGCGCCGACGTTGTGGGGGTCGGTGACACCGTCCAGAGCCACCAGCAGCGGCGCCTGTCCCGCCCTTTCGGCGGCCTGGACCACATCTTCAAGGCTCTCGGCGGGCCGTGGGGCCACGAACGCCAGGACCCCCTGGGGGTTCTGCGAGCGCGACAGGGAGTCGATCTCGCGCCTGGGTACGACCCTCAGCGGAACCCCTTCGGACGACGCGAGCTCGCGAATCTCGCGCACCGCCGCCGATGGCTGGACCCCCTCGGCCAGCAGGACCTCGCGTACGCCGCGCCCGGACCTCAGCGCCTCGATCACCGGACGCCGGCCCTCGACCTGGACGTTGCTCACCTCAGGTACCAGCGGGGTCCTTCGGCTGAGTCCTCGACCTGCACCCCGATCTCGTCCAGCCGGCTTCGGATGGCGTCCGCCGCGGCGAAGTCCCTGGCCTGCCGGGCCCGCTCCCGCTGCTCCAGCAGCAGCTCCACCAGCGGTCCGATGACATTCGTGGCGTCGGTCCGGTTCTCGGTCCCGCACCCGAGCACCCCGAGCCCCTCCGTGAGTGCACCGCGAAGCCCGCTTGCCGCCCCGGCGTCGCCTGACTCGAGGGCCCTGTTGCCCTCCGTCACGATCGCGTGAAGGGCCGCTATCGCCTCGGGGGTGTTCAGGTCGTCGTCCATGGCCGCGCCAAAGCGGTCCAGCGCTGCGGTGGCACCCGTCCCGGCGGGTCCGGTACGCAGAAAGCCGCGAAAGCGGTCCCACACCGACTGCGCCTCGTCGAGGCCGTCCGGGGAATAGGCGATCGGCGAGCGGTAGTGCGCCGACAGGTAAAACAGGCGCAGGACCTGCGGCGGATAGTCCTGCAGGACGTCGTCCACCCGGACGTAGTTTTTGAGCGACTTGGACATCTTCTCGCCGGATATCTGGACGTGCCCGTTGTGAAGCCACCAGCGCGCGAACGGCTCGCGCCCGACGGCGGACTCCGCCTGCGCTATCTCGTTTTCGTGGTGCGGAAAGATGAGGTCGATCCCGCCGGCGTGAATGTCGAACGGCATGCCGAGGTAACGCACCGCCATTGCCGAGCACTCGATGTGCCAGCCCGGGCGCCCCGGCCCCCACGGAGACGGCCACGAAGGCTCACCCGGCTTCGCCGCCTTCCACAGGCTGAAGTCCAGAGGATTGCGCTTGCCGGGGTCGGGCTCGACGCGCTCCCCAGCGCGCAGATCGTCCAACGACCGGCGCGAAAGCTTTCCGTAGCCCTCCGCTGACTCCACCGAGAACCAGACGTTGCCGTCCACGGCATAGGCGACCCCGGAGTCGATGAGCTGGGCGATCATCTCCTGCATCTCGAGCAGGTGTCCTGTGGCCCGGGGAGCGATGTCCGGGGGCAGCACGCACAGCGAAGTCATCGCGTCGTCGTAGGCGCGCGTGAACTTCTCGGCCACGGCCATGGCGTCGAGTCCCGTCTGGTTGGACGTGGCGATGATCCTGTCGTCAACGTCGGTGACGTTGCGGACGAACACGACCTCGAGCCCACGCCAATGCAGGTGCCTCCTGAGGACGTCGAAGGCCACCGCGGCCCGGGCATGTCCCACGTGGGGAACGTCGTAGACCGTGGGCCCGCACAGGTAGATCCCGACTCGTCCGGGGACGACCGGCTCAAAGCGGGCCTTGCGCCCGGACAGGGTGTCGGTCAGGTGGATGTCATGCATAACGCCATTGTGCGGCTTCCGGGCGGAGGCTAGGCGACGGTCGTGGACTCGACCATGGCCACGGCCATGCAGGCGGCACCCTCGCGGCGGCCGACGGTCCCGAGTCCCTCCGCCGTGGTGGCCTTGACGCTCACCTCGCCGGTCCGCAGTCCGAGCGCCGCGGCGATGTTGCGCCTCATCGCCGGTGCATGCGGCGCGATCTTCGGCTCCTCCAGCAGCAGGGTGGCGTCCACGTTCACCGGCCGCATCCGCGCCTCCGCCAGGATGTCGCGGACGTTGCGAAGAAGAGCCGTCCCCCCAATGTCCTTCCAGCGGTCGTCGGTGTCCGGAAAGTGGGTGCCGAGGTCCCCGAGACAGGCGGCCCCCAGCAGAGCGTCTGCTATCGCGTGGGACAGCACGTCGGCGTCGGAGTGTCCGGACAACCCCGGGCACCCGGCGAGCTCGACCCCGCCGAGCACCAGCGGGCGTCCGGCGTCATAGCGGTGGACGTCGAAGCCGATTCCCGCCCTCATGGCGTCGGATCCCGCTCCAGCAACCGCTCCGCCAGGGCGATGTCCACGGGGGCCGTGATCTTGATGTTGTCAGGGTCGCCGGGGATGACCCTCACGCGCGCGCCCAGCCGCTCCACCATGGCCGAGCAGTCGGTGGCGTCGAACCCGTCCCGCACCGCTTTCTCGTGCGCCCGGCGGTACACGTCCAGACGAAAGGTCTGGGGCGTCTGCGCCGACCACAGGCCTGCGCGGGAGTGGGTCTCGGAGATAAAGCCGCCGGGTCCCACTTTCTTGATCGTGTCGGTGACCGGCGCGCACACAACGGCTCCGTCGGCATCCTGCAGCGCATTCAGGCAAACCTCGAACAGGCTCGGGCGGCACAACGGCCGGGCAGCGTCATGCACCACCACCGAGTCCGCGTCTCCCACCTCCGCCAGCGCCAGCAGCGCAGACTCCCGGCGGCTGGGGCCCCCGGCCACGACCCTCGCTTCGCCGACACCGGCCTCCGCGGCCAGCCGAAGTGCGGTTTCCGCCAGCCCCTCCGGGACCGCGACCACCACGCGCGTGACGCGACCGACCGTTGCCAGCGACTCCAGCGAGTAGGTCAGCATCGGACGCCCCGCCAGCGGCACAAACGCCTTGGCGACGCCGGCCCCCAGCCTGCGTCCAGCCCCGCCCGCGAGCAACAGAGCGACGGCGCTCACGTGCCGGCCGCGGCGCCGCCCGTCCCCGCCTGGCCGGACCGGTCGGCTGCCTGCTCGCCGACCCGCCGCGCGAACAGCATCCGGCCGGTGGACATCTGCAGGATGCTCATGACCTCGACCTCCACCGACGTCCC
>DATLNZ010000196.1 GCA_035536535.1 Actinomycetota bacterium
GAACCGTAAGGCCGTGGCCGGGTCCGGGGCGGTCGCCAACCCCGGCTGCTACCCGACGGCCGCCGTCCTCGCGCTGGCGCCGCTGCTGAGAGCGGGGGCCGTGTCCCCCCGCGGGATCGTGATCGACGCCGTCTCGGGGACCAGCGGAGCCGGACGATCCCCCGGCGACGGCTTCACTCTCTCCGAGCTGGACGGGTCGTTCGCTGCGTATTCCGCAGCCGGCCACCGGCACGGTCCCGAGATCGCGCAGGAACTGTCGGCGGCGGCCGGCGAGCCTGCCGAGCTGGCGTTCGTCCCCCACCTCGCCCCGATGTCGCGCGGACTGCTGGCCACCTGCTACGCCACCATCACCTCGGGGCCACAGGACGTGGCGGCGGCGCTGCACGACGCCTACGGCACCGAGCCCCTGGTCCACGTGCTGCCGGAAGGACGTCAGCCCGCGACGAAGCATGTGGCCGGGACCGCCATGGCCGTCATCGGCTTCGCGATACAGGGAACGACCGCGGTGGTGACCTGCGCCATCGACAACCTGGGCAAGGGGGCCGCCGGACAGGCGGTCCAGAACGCCAACCTCATGACGGGTCTGTCCGAGACCACCGGCCTTGCCGTCGACGGGGTCTTCCCGTGAGCGTCACCGCGGCCGGGGGATGGAAGGCGTCCGGCGTCGTGGCCGGGACGAAGTCCGCCGGGGGCCTCGACCTGGCGCTGATGGTGTCCGACGTCCCGGCGGCTGTTGCGGGCGCATTCACCACGAACAAGGCACCGTGCGCCCACATCCAGCTTTGCGTCCCACGTGTGGCCGCAGGCGTGTCCAGGGGGGTCCTGGTCTCGGCAGGCATCGCCAACGCTGCCACGGGAGCCGATGGCCTGCGGGATGCGGAGTCGCTGGCCCAGGCCGCGGCGGACGGTACCGGCTGCCCGCCGGAGCAGATGCTGTTCTGCGCCACGGGGGTCATCGGCCCGAGGATCCCGGTGGACCGCGTACGGCCGGCCGTGCGCGCCGCTGTGGCCGGGCTGTCGCCTGAAGGAGGGGACACCGCGGCCCGGTCGATCATGACCACCGACACGCGCCCAAAGCAGGCGCTGCTGCGCACCGAAGGCGTGACCGTCGGTGGAATGGCGAAGGGGGCCGGGATGATCGCCCCGCGGATGGACGTCCCCCACGCCACGATGCTCGCCTTTGTCACGACCGACGCCGTGGCGGATGCGTCTGTCCTGAGGCACTCGCTATCGGCGGCGCTGCCCCCGACGTTCAACTCGATCAGCGTCGACGGCGGCTGCTCAACCAACGACACGGTCCTGCTGTTCGCGAACGGCACATCGGGGGTCCGGCTGGCGGATGAAGTCCTGTCCGAGGCGGTGCGCGAGGTCATGGCCAGGCTCGCGTACGAGATCGTTTCCGACGGCGAGGGCGCCACGAAAGTCATCCGGGTGGCTGTTACGGAAGCCGTGTCGCAGGAGGACGCGCGCAGGTGCGCAAGGTCGATCTGCGATTCGCTTCTGTTCCGGGCCGCCGTCTGGGGAGGCGACGCCAACTGGGGGAGGGTGGTCCAGGCCGTGGGCCAGTCCGGGGCGGAGTTCGACCCCGGCCGCGTGAGCGTCTCCATCGGGGGAGTCGAACTGGCTCGTGAAGGCACAGCGACACACGACGTGGTGCCGGTCCCGGCCGGGGAGGTCCCGGTGGAGGTCCGGCTCGGTCTCGGCGACTCGTCCTGGGAGATGCTCACGTGCGACCTGTCGCCGGAATACGTCCGGCTCAACGCCGACCCGCTGGTCCCTACGGAGGCGCCGTGACGACCGGTGTCCTGGACAAGGCGCGCGTGCTCGTGGAGGCGCTGCCGTACATCAGGCGCTACTCGGGGCGGGTCGTGGTCGTGAAGTACGGGGGCCACGCGATGACGTCCGCCACCGCCGTCGGTTCCTTCGCCCGCGACATCGCGCTGATGCACTACGTGGGCATCCACCCGGTGGTCGTCCACGGCGGCGGGCCCCAGATCTCGGAGCTGATGATGCGACTGGACCAGACCCCGAGCTTCGTCGACGGCCACCGGGTCACGGGGGCCCAGGAGCTGGACGTCGTGCGGATGGTCCTGCAGAAGACGAACAAGGAGCTCGTGTCGGCGATCAACGAGCACGGGGACATCGCGGTGGGCATCTCGGGAGAGGACGCCGGCCTTCTGCGAGCGTCACCGCTGCAGTCGGCCTCCGGTCAGGACCTCGGCTTCGTCGGCTCTGTGGAGGCGGTCCACCCGCGGGTGGCGCTGGGGCTGGTCGAGTCGGGCTTCGTGCCGGTGGTCGCGCCCATAGGCGTGGGGGCCGGAGGGCAGGCCTTCAACATCAACGCCGACCTCGTGGCCGGGGCGCTCGCACGATCGCTGCGCGCGTCGAAGCTGGTCTACCTCACCGACGTCGACGGGCTCTACCGGGACCTCGGCGACTCCGGCTCCCTGATCTCGTCCGTCTCGGCCTCCGAGCTGGAGCGGATGGCGCAGCAGGGCTCGTTGTCGGAGGGAATGATCCCGAAGGCCGCCGGATGCGTGGAGGCCGTCCGGGGGGGGGTCGAGCGGGCCCACATCCTCGACGGGGGCGTGGAGCACGCGCTCCTGCTGGAGGTGTTCACTGACTCCGGGGTCGGCACGATGGTGGAGGCCTCGTGAGCCGCCCGGCCGGATCCGTCACAACACCCGGGACCCTGGACGTGGGCGCGGGGCCATTCCTGGACACGTACCGTCGCCTGCCCGTCACCTTCAGGTCCGGAAGCGGGTCGCACCTGACTGACGACACCGGACGCGAGTACCTGGACTTCCTGGCGGGCATCTCCGTCTGCGCCCTCGGCCACAGCCATCCGGCGCTGGTGGAGGCGATCCGGGAGCAGGCGTCCAGGCTCATCCATGTCTCGAACCTGTTCCACACGGACGTCGGCCGTCGGGCGGCGCAGGATGTCTGCGACCTGCTCGGCGGCGGCGGAGTGTTCTTCTGCAACTCGGGGGCCGAGGCCGTGGAGGCGGCGATCAAGCTCGCCCGCAAGCGTGCATGGAGGCTGGGTCAGCGGGACCGGATGCGGATCGTGGCCCTGGACGGTTCCTTTCACGGCCGGACATACGGCGCCCTGGCGGCGACGTTCCAGGCGTCCAAGCGCGAGGGGTTCGGTCCGCTGCCGGGGGGATTCGACAGCGTGGAGCCCGGAGACGTCGCGGCACTGGACGCAGCCGTCACACCACAGACCGCCGCTGTGATCATCGAGCCCGTCCAGGGGGAGGGGGGCGTGCGGCCGCTGTCGCCGGACTTCGCCCGGGCCGCCTCCTCGCTGTGCCGGGATCGGGGCGCCCTGCTCGTGTGCGACGAGATCCAAACGGGGCTCGGGCGCACCGGCCGGTGGTGGGGGTTCGAGCATCTGCGGGTCCGACCGGACGTCGTCTGCATGGCAAAGGGCCTCGGCGGCGGGTTTCCAGTCGGCGCCATCTGGGCTTCAGACGATGTGCGGGACGGATTCGCCCCCGGCGACCACGCGACCACCTTCGGCGGCGGTCCGCTGGCCTGCGCCGCGGTCTCGGCCGTCATAGGGGCCATCCGTCAGGAGGGCCTCGTGGAGCGCGCGGAGTCCGTGGGCGCGCTGCTGGCGGATCATCTGTCCCAGTCGGGGGAGGTGCGCGGCAAGGGCCTCCTGCTCGCACTCGAACTCGGACGTCCCATCGCCGCGGCGGTCGTGGCGTCCGCTCTCGAGGAGGGACTCGTGGTCAACTACGTCACCCCGTCGGCGGTGAGGATCGCCCCGCCTCTGGTGATCACCGACGACGAGGCGGCCGAGGGCGCGAGGCGGCTCAACGCCGCCATCCGGAAGGTGGCGGGCGCTTGACCACTTCTCTGCCGCACCTGCTGAAGGTCTCGGATCTCGACTCCGAGCGGCTGCTCAGCCTCCTGGAGAGCGCCATCGCACTCAAGGCCGATCCTGCCGCGGCGGACGGCTGTGGCCGCGGGCGGTCGGTGGCGATCCTGTTCGAGAAGCCGTCCCTGCGCACGCGCTTCTCTCTGGAAGCCGCGCTGGCCGCGACCGGAGCCCATCCCGTTGGCGCCTACGACCAGGAGGTGGGAATCGGCACCCGCGAGGACGTCACCGACGTCGGAAGGGTCCTGGGCAGGTACGTCGCCGCCATCGCGATGAGGACCTTCGACCACGCCCGGCTCGAGCAGCTCGCCGGCGCGGCCGGCGTCCCGGTGATCAACGCCCTGTCGGACACCCATCACCCACTCCAGGCGCTGGCCGACCTGATGACGATCGCCGAGCACTCCTGCGGGGGCGACGTCGCGTCGCTCAGGGGGCTGCCGGTGGCGTGGGTAGGCGACGGCAACAACGTCGCGAACTCCCTGATCGAGGCCTGTGCCCTGGCAGGGTGCCTGCTGAGGGTGGCGTGTCCCGCAGGGTTTGAGCCCGAGCCCGGGCTGGAGCAGTGGGCGTCGGAACGCGGAGCGGTGGTAACGCTGGGCCACGACCCCGCGGCCGCCGTCGAAGGCGCAGCCGCGGTGTACACCGACGTGTGGGCCTCGATGGGGCGGGAGCACGAGGCGGGGGCCCGGGCCAGGGTCTTCGAGCCATACAGGGTGACCCCCGAGCTGATGGGCCGCGCGGACCCCGACGCAATATTCCTGCACTGCCTGCCCGCCCACCGCGGGCAGGAGGTCAGCGCCTCGGTCATAGACGGTCCGGCATCGCGTGTCATCGACCAGGCGGAGAACCGGATGCACACGGCGCTGGCGCTGTTCGTCCGGCTGTTTCGGGAGGAATGATCATGGCCAACGAGCGGTCCAGGCGCCGTGCGGTTCTGATGGATCTTCTGGAAGCCGGCTTCGCCGGAACCCAGGATGAGATCGTCAAGCGGATGGCGCGAAAGGGGTTCACCGTGACGCAGGCCACGGTTTCGCGCGACCTGGAGGACCTGGGAGCGGTGAGGCAGCGGGTGAAAGACAAGGTCGTCTACGCGCTGCCGGTCCGCAACGGCCCCCCCACGGGCTTCGGGTCGCGCGTGCTGAGCGAGCTGGTACGGACGGCCAAGTCGTCCGGAAACCTCGTGGTGGTCAAAACCTTTCCCGGAATGGCCGCGACCGTGGCGGCGGTCGTCGACTCGGCGGACGTCGAGGGAGCCATGGGCACGGTGGCCGGAGACGACACCGTCCTGGTGATCGCCGACGAGAAGACGTCCGGGCGCACCCTGGCCTCCCGGATCACGAAGCTGGCTGCGCGATGACCGAAAGGTGCGTCCTGGCGTTCTCCGGCGGGCTGGACACCTCCGTGTGCGTGGCATGGCTCAGGGAGCGCGGCTTCGACGTGATCGCCCTGACGGTTGACGTGGGGCAGGGGGCCGAGCTCGACGGGCTGCAGGTCCGGGCCGAGGCGGCCGGTGTGGCGGATCTGGTGGTGATCGACGCCCGTGAGGAGTTCGTGACGGAGTTCTGCTGGCCGGCGCTGCGGGCCAACGCTCTGTACGAGGGCCGGTATCCGCTGGTGTCCGCGCTGTCGCGCCCGCTCATAGCGCGGCACCTCGTGCGCGTGGCGCGGGAGCGGTCGGCGACCACCATCGCCCACGGATGCACCGGCAAGGGTAACGACCAGGTCCGCTTTGAGACGTCGATCGGCTCACTCGCGCCGGACCTGAAGATCCTGGCCCCCATCCGGCAGGAGGGCATGCAGCGCGACCAGGCCCTGGAGTACGCCGCGGCCCACGGCATCCCGGTCGTGGCCACGGCCGAAAAGCCGTACTCCGTGGACGAGAACCTGTGGGGACGCGCGATCGAGTCGGGAGTCCTGGAGGATCCCTGGACGGAGCCGCCACCCAAGGACGTGTTCGAACTGACCGTGGATCCGCAGGCCGCGCCGGACGAGCCCTCGGACATCGTGGTGGGCTTTGAGCGGGGGATCCCGGTGTCCCTGGATGGCGATCGGACCGATCCCGTAGCCCTGGTCCTGCGCATGCAGGAGATCGCCGGCGCGCACGGCGCGGGCAGGATCGACATGATCGAAAACCGGTTGGTGGGCATCAAGTCGCGCGAGGTGTACGAGGTGCCGGCGTCCATCTCCCTGATCACAGCCCACCGTGACCTGGAGGACCTGGTGCTGGAGCGCGACCTCGCCCACTTCAAGCAGGGAGTAGAGCTGAGGTACGCGGAGCTGGTCTACAACGGGATGTGGTTTTCGCCCCTGAAGGCCTCCCTGGACGCGTTTGTGGAGTCCACGCAGGAGGACGTGACGGGCGAGGTCCGCCTCAGGCTGCACAAGGGGACCGCCCGTCCGGTCGGACGCCGGTCCCCCCGGGGCCTGTACTCCCCGGAGCTCGCCACCTACACGTCGGGGGCCGATTCCTTCCAGCACGACGCCGCGGCGGGGTTCATCTCGCTGTGGTCGCTGCCGGTTCGCGTCTGGGCACAACGCCGGCGGGACCGGACGTGAGTCCCGGCAGCGAGAGAGCCGGCCGCCCCGTGTGGGCCGGCCGGCTGCCCGGCGGGCTGGCCCCCGAGGCCTGGTCGTTTCTGCACTCCCTGCCGCACGACCGGTTCCTCTGGTCCGACGACATCGTCGCGACCATGGCCCACGTGCTGGGACTGGAGGCCGCGGGGATCCTGAGCGCCGCCAAGACCAGGAGGCTGCTCGCGGCCCTGAAGCGGCTCGGCCCCCGGGCGGACCGCATCCTGGACACCGACGAGGACGTCCACTCGGCCATCGAGCGGTGCCTGACCGAGGACCTAGGCTCCCTGGGAGCTTCGGTTCACGCGGGACGGTCACGCAACGACCAGGTGGCCACGGCAATGAGGCTTCACACGCGAAGGCTGGTCGTGGAACTCGGCGGGTCGGTCCTGCTGCTGATACGGGCGCTCGTGGGCAAAGCGGCAGAGACCGGGGCCGTCCCGGCGCCCGGGTACACGCACCTGCAGCGGGCCCAGCCGGTGACGGTCGGACATTGGCTGCTGTCGCACGCATGGCCACTGGAGCGGGACCTCGTCCGCCTCGCCCACGCCTACCGTACCTCCGACGTCTGCCCCCTCGGCGCGGGCGCGCTGGCCGGCAGCACCCTCGCCGTCGACCCGCGCGTGGCGGCCCGCGTACTCGGCTTCTCGGCGGTGTTCGGCAATTCGATGGACGCGGTGTCGGACCGGGACTTCCTGCTGGATGCCTGCTACGCCGCGACCGTGGCCGCCACGCACGTATCGCGGCTGGCCGAGGACATCGTTATCTGGTCCAGCGAGGAGTTCGGATTCCTCCGGATCTCCGACGACCATGCCACCGGCTCAAGCATGATGCCCCAGAAGCGCAACCCCGACGTCGCGGAGCTGGCGCGAGCGGCACCGGGACCGGCGGCGGGCGCACTGGTGGGGCTGCTGATGACGCTGAAAGGCCTGCCGTCGGCCTACGACCGCGACCTGCAGTCGGACAAGCAGGTCGTCGCCGGAACCGTCGAGCACGTCACCCGCGCCTGCACGGCGATGGCCAGCCTCACATGCGGGCTCACATTCGACCACGATCGCCTGCACGAGGCCGTATCGGACCCGGCGTTGATGGCCACAGACCTCGCCGAGATGCTGGTCCGTCGCGGGGTCCCTTTCCGGCGGGCGCACGAGCGCGTAGCCGGATTCGCCCGGACGGCCGCCGAAGCGGGGGCCGAGTTTCCGGCCGTCGCCGCCCGTCCCGGCGCGTCGTCCCCGCTAAGCGTCTGGGAGGCCCTGGACGTGCTTCACCCCAAGAGCCCCCTCGCCAGGCGCAGGACCCCCGGAGGCCCGGCGCCGGCGAGCGTCAAGGCCCAGGTGAGGTCACTCTCCTCAAAGCTGTCGAGGCACGAAGCCGGCCTGGCGAAGATGAAGGCCTCGCTTCCCGACCCGGGAACCGTGAAGGTGGCGCGAAAACAGCCCGGCCCGAAAGCCGCGAAGGCGGCCCGGAGGCCGCCGCGGGCCACCCGTCAGACGTAGCCGCGCAGGCTCGACGCCCGCGCCACGCGCTCGACCCCCAAGGCGAACGCCGCCTCCCGCCACGTGATGCCGGGGTGGGCGTCCCTGAAGGCGGCGACAGAAGCAAACATCTTGCCCATGACAAGGTCCAGCTCGTCGTTCACCCGGTGCTCCGACCATCGGTACTGCTGGATGTTCTGGGCCCACTCGAAGTACGAGACGGTGACGCCGCCGGAGTTGACCATGATGTCGGGGAGCACGATCACCCCCGAAGCGTTCAGGACGGCGTCCGCCTCGGGCGTGACCGGGTGGTTGGCGGCCTCCACAACGACGCGCGCCCGGACCCTGGGAGCATTGCGCTCGTGGATGACTCCGCCGAGGGCGGCCGGGATCAGCCAGTCGACCTCCAGCAGGAGCAGGTCCTCGTTGGACACTGCGTCCGCGTCCGCGAACCCCACCACGGAGCCGGTGGCGGACTGGTGGGCGCAGACGGCGTCGACGTCCAGTCCGTTCATGTTCACGATGCCCCCGCGGACGTCCGACACCGCCACCACCCGGCACCCCAGTTCTCCGATGAGCTTTGCCGCCCACGACCCGACGTTGCCGAAGCCCTGGATGGCCACCGTCGACCCCTGGAGCGTCAGGCCGAGATGCGCGGCGGCCCTGCCGATGCAGATGACCACGCCTCGTCCGGTGGCGGCCTCCCGGCCGAGGGAGCCGCCCAGCTCGACCGGCTTGCCCGTCACGATCCCCGGGGTGTGCCCGTAGCGCTGGCCGTAGGCGTCCATGATCCAGGCCATCGTCTGGGCGTTTGTGTTCAGGTCGGGGGCCGGGATGTCGCGGTTGACCCCGAGGATGTAGGAGATGTTCATCGCAAACCGGCGGGTCATGCGCTGCAGCTCCGACTGCGACATCAAAAACGGCTCGCACTGCACGCCGCCCTTGGCCCCCCCGAAGGGCAGGTCCACCAGAGCGGTCTTCCAGGACATCAGCGAGGCGAGAGCGCGCACCTCGTCGAGGTCGGCCTCGGGGTGATACCTGATGCCGCCCTTGTAGGGACCCCTGGCTCCGTTGTGCTGCACGCGGTAGCCCTGGAAGACCATCAGCCGGCCGTCGTCCATCCTCACCGGAACCTGGACGGAGATCTCGCGGTACGACGACCGCAGGACGTCGCGCATCTCCTCGCTCAGTCCCAGCAGGTCCGCCGCGCGGTCGAAGAAAAAGGTGACGGCCGCGAACGGGTTGGTTTCGTGGGTGGGGGTCCGGACCGTCGCCATCGGCCCAAGTATCATGACCGGCCGTGCGTGCCCGCAAAGAAGCGCCCGGCCCCCGGACGCCCCCGCCCCGTTCCCCGGCGCCGACGCCCCTGCCCCCGGTCCTGGGCCGGGACTTCTACGAGCGCGACGTCACGGAAGTCGCCCGGGACCTGCTCGGCTGCTACCTCGTCACCGGGTCGGGCCGCGCGCTCACCGGCGGGCGCATCGTGGAGACCGAGGCCTACGGGGGGCCGGGAGACCCCGGCTCCCACGCCGACAGGGCTCCATCCGGGCGGGCGCGCATCATGTTCGGCCCCGCCGGCATCGCCTACGTCTACTTCACCTACGGGGTGCACTTCTGCATAAACGCGGTCACCGGCCCCGAGGGGGTGGGGAGCGCGGTCCTGTTGCGAGCGCTCGAGCCCATGTGGGGTGTGAGGCGCATGCGGGAGGCCGGCGCCCCGGCGTCGCTGCAGGACGCCAAGCTCGCGTCCGGCCCGGGACGCCTGTGCCGTGCCCTGGGTGTCGGCCGGGACGACAACGGCGCCGACCTCACGACGGGCAGGATCCGGATCCTGTCGCGCGATGGTGCTCCGCCCGAGACCATCGCAGGCATCAGGGTCGGCCTCACGCTGGACGACCGGCGGCCGTGGAGGTTCTGGACCCCGTCCCCTGCGGTCAGCCGCGGTCCGGTCCGCTAGCTCAGTCGCAGCCCGGAGGGTTGGAGTAGAGCGTGACGGTGGTGCCGCGGGGAGCCGAGGATCCGCCGCCCGGACTCTGTCCCCACACCACTCCGGACTGAGCGCCTTCACGGCACTGCCGGGAGGACGCGGAGCGGAAGCCGGCCCGGGACAGCGTCCCGCTGGCTTTGGCAAGGGACATCCCGACGACGCCGGGCACACGGGAGGGACCGGCCTGCGGCTGGGAGCCGGGACCGTCGTCGCCAATGCCCGGGGTGCGCAGGGAGGAAGATCCGCTGCCCACGCAGATGTTCACCGATCCTCCTGAAACGCTCTGGCTCACCACGACACCGGCCGTGCCCGGGCACCGGGACACCGACGCGTCGTAACCCGCCGCCCGCAGGA
>DATLNZ010000197.1 GCA_035536535.1 Actinomycetota bacterium
ACAGCTGCTCGCCGCGGCGTCGATCGTGGGGCGGTCCTTTGACCTGGAAACGGCTAGAGCGGTCAGCGGCCGGTCCGACGACGAGGCGGTGGAGGCCGTGGAGGAGCTGGTGCGGCTGCGTCTGGTCCAGGAGGTGGAGCGGCCGCAAGCGGGGGCCGAGCCGTTGTACGACTTCAGCCACGCCAAGCTGCGCGAGGTCGTCTACGACGGCTGCGGACTTGCCCGGCGCCGGCTGCTGCACCTGCGCGCGGCGGAAGCGATCGTGTCGCGGCCGGGACGAAGGCGGGAGCCCGAGCAGGCCGCCGTCGTGGCCGGACACTACCGCTCCGCCGGACGCGAAGCCGAAGCGGCGGAGTGGTACGCCAGAGCGGGCGCGCACGCGGCCTCCGTCCATGCCCACAGCGACGCGCTGGGTCACCTCTCGTCGGCCCTGGCGCTGGGGCACCCCGACCCGGCGTCGCTGCACGAACGGATCGGCGACCTGCAGACGCTGATGGGCGACTACGCATCCGCGCTGTCTTCATACGAGGCCGCGGCGGCGTTCTGCCCGCCGGACCGTGTTGTCGTCATCGAGCACCGGCTGGGGGCCGTCCAGGAGCGGAGAGGAAGGCCGGACCTGGCCGACGGCCACTTCCGCGCGGCGCTCGAGGCTGTGGGAGGCGACGACACGACGAGGGCGCGGCTGCTCGCCGAACGAAGCCTCGCCGCCCACCGCATGCAGAGACCGGACGATGCGGCCGATCTCGCTCGCCAGGCGGCCGACGTCGCCGCGTCGGCCGGAGACCGGCTCGCGCTGTCTCAGGCACACAACATCCTGGGCATCCTGGAGTCCAGGCGCGGGCACTTTCCGCAGGCCCGGGAGCACCTGGCGCGAAGCCTCGACTTCGCCGGGGACCTCGACGACCCGAGTCCGCGGATCGCCGCGCTCAACAACCTGGCCCTGACAGAGCGAGCTCAGGGAAACCTCGAGGAGTCCGCGAAGCTGATCCGCCGCGCACTCGATGAATCGGCCAGACAGCAGGACCTGCACCGCAAGGCCGCCCTGCACGGCAACCTCGCCGACGTCCTCCACGAGATGGGCCGCACCGACGAGTCCAAGCAGCAGCAGCTGGAGGCGGTGACGCTGTTCTTCCAGATCGGCGAGCGGGACGAGTCGGCGCAGCCGGGGATCTGGAAGCTCGTCGAGTGGTGAGCGCCTGGAGGCGCGCCGTGTGGCGCCTCAGCCCGCCGGAGCCGCCTCCCGGGCGCGGTGGTGGGCGCCCAGTTCCTCGAACAGCCGCCTGGCTTCGGACAGCTCCCGTTCCCCGGCCTCTTCGTCAGGCCGGCGCTTGGCGACCTCCGCGAGTTCCAGCCGCACGAGGGGCTCGAGGACGCGCATCTTCGTGGACTCGACGAGGTCCAGCGCCTCTCGCACGAGGACCTCGGCCTCCGCGAGCGAATCGTCACCCAGAGGGTCGCGGCGCAGCAGCGCCCGGACCAGGCTCAGCCGGGAGCGGATCTGGGCCGTTCCAAGTCCGCGCGCCCGTGATAGCTGGACGGCCGAACGCGCAATGCGTTCGGCGACCTCCACCTGCCCCAGCGCGAGCTTGGCTTCGGCCCGGTCGCTGAGGATCAGAGCTTCGACCTGGCGGCCGACGCCGGTCTCGCGGATCACCTCCAGCGCCCGTGAGAGAAGCTGCGCGGCGGGCGCCGCGTCACCGGAAAGAAGGTACGCGCGCCCCAGGGCGTAGTAGGAGCTCCACTGGAGGTTGCGCGTCTGGAGCTTGTCCGCGATCCGGACCGCCTGGCGCGCGTTGGCTATCGCCGAACGAGCATCACCTGTGAGCCAGGCGAGATCGCAGTGGCCCTGGTGAGCCCAGCACAGGATCTCCATCTCCTCGTGCTCGGTCGCGAGGCCGACCGCCCGGTCCAGCTCGCGCTCTGCCTCAGCGAACCTGCCCAGCCACGGCAGGACGCGTCCGCGCTGCATCACCAGCCAGATGTACGGGCTGTATCCCAGGTGCTCGGATCCGATTCGCAGGTCGCTCGGCACCCGTACAAGCGCGGAGTCAGCCGCCTGAACCGACTCGTCGAGCCGGCCCATCTGCCAATGCCAGATGCTGAGGTTCACGGCCGCGGCCATGCGCAGTCCCCGTAGTCCCGTCCTCTCGGCTAGAGTGGCGGCGGCGAGACTGTGCTCCAGGGCCTCCTCGACAGCCCCCGCCTGTCCCCGAGCCCGCGCGTAGACGAGCAGCAGTTGGGCCAGCGACCTGGTGTCGCCAAGCCGTTCGGCGAGCAGGCGTCCTTCTTCGAGCAGCTGCGCCGACTGCTCGACGGACACGCCCAGCCGAGAGCCGGAGTTGAGGATGCCGACGCAGGAGTCCAGGGCCAGCCTGTCGCGCTCCTGCCCCTCGGGAATGGCCGACATCTGCTCGCGTGCCGCCCACCAGTGACGCAGCGACGCCTCGGGGTCGTTGACGCCCGCCCAGGCCGCGGCTCTGGTCTGCCACCGCGCGGAACGCGCCGGCTCCCCAGCCTCGGTCCTGTGGTTGGCGAGACGCGCCGCGAGCTCGTCCTGGCGGTCGGGCTCGAGGTCCTCGATCGTCCTTGCGGCGGCTG
>DATLNZ010000198.1 GCA_035536535.1 Actinomycetota bacterium
GGGCGACTGCGTGGAGGTGTTCCACCGGGTGTCGCGGCGTCCGGCGGCCATCGCGCTGGGCACCCACGCCAACAAGCAGGGACGCGTGGCCGGCATCAACATCGGAGGCGGGTACGCGACCTTCCCTGGTGTGGTCGGGACTGCGGTGTCCAAGATCTGCGACGTCGAGGTGGCGCTGACGGGACTCAACGAAAGCCAGGCGCGGGAGGCCGGATTCGAGACGGTGTCGGAGACGGTGGAGTCCACGACCCGGGCCAGCTACTACCCGGGAGCGGAAAAGATGACTGTGAAGCTCGTGGCCGAGAGGCGGTCCGGACGGCTTCTGGGGGCCCAGATCGTCGGCAGGGAGGGCTCGGCCAAGCGCATCGACGTCCTCGCCACGGCCTTGTGGCACGAGATGACGGTGGAGGAGGTGCAGCACCTGGACCTGTCCTACGCTCCTCCCTTCTCGCCGGTATGGGACCCGGTGCTGATTGCTGCGCGCAAGACCTGGGAACGTGTCGAGTACGACTGCCGGAAGGAGACCTGATGGAGCAGACGCTGAACGTCGAAGGCATGAGCTGCGGGGGCTGTGAGTCCACGATCGTTGGAGGGCTTCTGGGGATGCCTGGGGTGCAGGAGGCTTCAGCCGACCACCAGGCCAAGCAGGTGGTGGTGCGGTTCGAGCCGCAGCAGGTGGGACTGGACGCGATCCGGGAGCGCATCGAGGAGATGGGATTCGACGTCCTGGGTGCCGCTTAAGTGACGCGGGTCACGCCTGGGTAGCAACTCCCCCGGCGGCCGGGTCCTGAGAACCCTGCCATAGCCGGACCAGGGCCAGACGCTCGGCGGCCGGTGGGTGGCTGAGCCTCACGTACTTGAGCTTCGAGGGAGCGATCTCGCTCAGGTTCTTGGTCTGAAGTCCCCGCATCATCTCCACGAACGCGTCCGGGTTGCGGGTGAGCTCCAAAGCCTCGATGTCCGCCTGGCGTTCGTAGGCCCGCGAGAACCAGCTGCTCACCAGGCCGAGCGCCATCTGTCCGATCGCGAACGCCCCGAGGAACAGCGGAAGGCCGGCCGGGTCCTTGATGCTGGGGACGCCGGCGAAGTCCAGCGCCGGGCGCCACGTCACGACGGTCCGGACGAGCAGGAACAGAAGAAGCGACGTGACGGCCCCCAGCGCGACCCCCCGGATGATGTGGCGGCGGCGCCAGTGGCCGAGTTCGTGCGCGACCACCGACTCCACGCCCTCGCGCGGCTGCTCAAGCAGGTTGTCGAACAGCACGACTCTGCGCGTCTTTCCGAGGCCGGCGAAGTAGGCGTTGTCCTTTTTGGTGCGCTTGCTGGCGTCCATCACCAGCACGTCGGAGATGGTGACGCCGGCCGACGTGGCGAGGGAGCGCAGCCGTGCGGCCAGGTCCTCGTCGGCCAGAGGCGTGAACTTGTTGAAGATCGGCGCGATCAGCACCGGGTACAGGAACCCGAGCAGCACCCCGAAGACGAGGAACACCAGCCACCCCCAGAACCACCACGAGTCAGTTGACCGGATGAGCGCCCACAACGGGATGAACAGAGCCGAGAAAAGCACGGAGGTGAGCAGGAGCCCTTTGAGCTGGTCGGCGACGAACCCTCCGGGGGTCTGGGTGCTGAACTCCCACTTGCGGTCGTGCACGAACGTCTGCCAGATATCGATGGGCAGGTCGACGATCGTCGAGGCGATCATGAGCCCCAGCATGGTCAGGGCCAGACGGGCGGGCCAGGCCCCCACGCCGAGGGAGTCAAGGATCCTGGGTGCGGCGTGTGTCGACAGCACGCCCAGCAGCAGGGCCAGGCTGAGCAGCGACGAGATGACCCTTGTCACCGTCAGGGGACGCTGGTAGGCCTTGGCGCGGGCGATCTCTTCTTCGCTGAACCACTCGCGCAGCTCGGCCGGGATCCTGCGGTACATGTTCAGCTTCAAGAGCCCTCCTTGGCGCATCGGGGTCGCTCGGGAAACGTCAGGTCCTGAGAAACCAGCTCCACCTTGTCGTCGGGGTTGTCCGAATCCACCGCGGTCAGCTCTGCCTCACCCTCCGCGGTGCAAACGACCCTGATCGTGGAGAATCCGCGTGAGTCGGCTCGCAGGCTGGGCTGTCCGTCCACCCGGAGGTTGGGCCCGGGCAGAAAGCGGAACGTGGAGATGTCCTTGTCCGGGGCCCTCACGTCCTTGTCGCAATCGTCCTGGACCTGGAACTGCAGCTCGACGACGCGTCCGACCGGCCAATTGGGCCCCAAGCTGGAGAACACGGGACCTCCCGGCGCGTACCGGTGCTTCCACTCCACGTCCAGTGAGCCGGCCACGGTCTGTCCGTCCACGATCCGTCCCCGTCCGGACTCCCCGTAAGTGACGACCAGCGTGTCGAAGCACCCTGCCTGCACCCGCACGTCATAGTCGCCGGCGGGGCCCCTGACGACCAGCCGGCCCTGCGCGTCGCTGGACAACGCCTGCCTGGTGGGCCCCTCGGCCAATGCCGGGATCGACCTGGGGTGCCTTCCGTGCTGGTCCACCAGCGTGATGACGAAACCTGAGGGGCCAGCCGGGGCGGCGGAGGGGGACTCCTCCGGCAGATCTGACGCCGACGGGACCGGCGAGGCGTTCGGCGTGGGGACAGGGTCGAACACGCCCCGGCCTATCGATCGGGGCGGGGGCGGGGTCCCGGGCGGGCGATGCCGGGAGTACCGCGGCAGGCTCGCGCAGCCGGAGGCCAGCAAGGTCAAGACCAGGCCGGCCGCTGCAGATCTCGATCGCACGCTTCCCCCGTCCGGTTGGGCGTCAAGTCTGGCACGAAGCCGGGGTAGCTTTGGCTGGTGGAGCCCGTCCGCCCCGACTACTCCGGCGCCTGCCTGGCGAATCTGGTCCGCGCGTTGCTGTCCGGGGGCCTGGAAGCGTGGGTCC
>DATLNZ010000199.1 GCA_035536535.1 Actinomycetota bacterium
CCCCCGTCCGGTTGGGCGTCAAGTCTGGCACGAAGCCGGGGTAGCTTTGGCTGGTGGAGCCCGTCCGCCCCGACTACTCCGGCGCCTGCCTGGCGAATCTGGTCCGCGCGTTGCTGTCCGGGGGCCTGGAAGCGTGGGTCCCGGACCCCGTGCGCGACGCCTCGTCCGTCGTGCTCCTGGTGGTGGACGGCTTCGGCGCCTGGATGCTCGACGACAACCGAGCGTCGATGCCGGCCATCGCATCGATGGAGCGCGGACCTCTGTCCACCGTCGTGCCGTCCACGACCGCCGTCGCGCTGACGTCCCTGACCACCGGACTGCCACCCGCCGAGCACGGCATCACGGGGTACCGGATGAAGCTGGGCGCATCGGTGCTGAATGTCCTGCGATGGTCCGTGCCTCCGGGGGCCGACGTGCCGGACCCGGAGGAGGTCCAGCCGCGCGACGCCTTTCAGGGCCGGCAGGTGACGGTGGTCGCGCGAAAGCAGTTCGACCGGACGCCGTTCACCCGCGCGCACCTCGGGGGCGCGCGGATGGCCGGGTGGAGCGCGACGTCCAACCTGCCCGCGATATGCCGGCGGCTGGTGGACGAAGGCGAGCGGTTCGTCTACGCCTACTACGACGGCCTGGACATCACCTGCCACGAGCGCGGCCTGCGCGACGACTTCTTCGTCCGGGAACTGAAGTTCGTGGACGGGCTGGTAGAGCAGCTGCTGGACTCGCTGCCCGAATCGACCGTGCTGGTAGTCACCGGCGACCACGGGCACGTCCACATCGAGGAGAAGATCGCACTCACCGGGGTCCATGGGCTGGTGCAGACGTTTTCCGGGGAGGGGCGCTTCCGGGACCTGCACGCGGTTCCGGGGGCCGCCGGCGAGCTGGCGGACGCGTGCCGCGAGCTGTTCGGCGCCCGCGCGTGGGTGCTGACGCGAGACGACCTTTTCGACGACGGCTGGATGGGCCCCCGTGCTCCGTCTCCGTCAGTACGACGACGCGTAGGGGACGTGATCCTGGCGGCGCGCGACCCCGTGATGTTCGTGGACCCGACCAACAAGGGCGAGCTGAAGTACCTGTCTTTTCACGGAAGCGTCACGGCGCAGGAGATGCTCGTTCCTCTGGCGGCGGCGCGGGGGACGGATCGCCGTTCTTCTTCCGGCGCCAGCCCAACCCCTGTGACGACGGGACCCAGCGACCACGTTTAATGGCCAGCACAAGCAGGAGCAGTCCCGCCGCCGCGCCGACCACGACCGAGACGAGGCCGGCCTCCGGTCCGAAAGGTCCCCCCGTGAGGATCTCGGGCCCGCGGGCGGCGGAATCGAGCAGCGACGGCTGGTTCTGTCCGGATACCGGGGCCCCGAAGACCGGTCCCTGGACAAAGTTCCAGGACCAGTGGATCCCGATGGCCAGCCACAGCCTGCGCGTGAGCATGTAGGCCGCGCCGAGCAGGACGCCCGCGTGCAGCGCTATGGCGACCCCGGCCCACACCGAGGAGTTCGGGTTGGGCACGTGCAGCAGCCCGAAGACCAGGCTGCTCGCGGCCAGCGCGAACGCCGACCCGGCCCTTCGCTCCAGGAAGCGGAAGAGCATTCCCCGCGACAGCAGCTCCTCGAGCACGCCGACCAGTGCGAACAGGGCCAGCCAGTACGCGAAACCCCCTGCGGTGATGCCGGACCGCGGGACGAAGACGCGGTACCACCCCGCAACGGCCAGGATCCCGATCATCAGGGCCATCAGGATCGCTCCAAGCCCGAAGCCGGCGGCGGTCTCGATGCCGGCGCCGTGTAGTCCGAACCCGGTGTCGTCGAGGTCGCGCGTCCGGCGCATACGTGACGACACGTAGCTCTCCACCAGTGCCGCGGTCAGCAGGGCCATTCCGGCCAGCTGGTTGACCCGCATGAGGAAAAAGCCCCCCACGAGCGGCAGCAGGAACAGCGGCGACAGTCGCTTCCGCAGGCGCAGGTAGCGGTTTAGACCCGGCTCCCGCTGCGTGTCCCCCCGGGCTTGCATCGACGAAGTGTACGGCGGGCGCGGGTCCTGCCCGGCGGGACTAAGGTTGACGTCCGCCCGGCGAGGGCCGGGCAGTCAGGGGGACGACAACATGCTCAACGGCGGCTATTTCCGCGCTCCCAGCATCCGCGGCAACACGATCGTGTTCGTGAGTGAGGACGATCTGTGGACTGTGCCCCGCGACGGGGGGGTGGCCCGGCGGCTTACGGCCAACCTCGGTCCGGTCGGCAGGGCGGCCATATCTCCGGACGGGGAGCTGATCGCTTTTACCGGCTCCGAGGAGCACCACCCCGAGGTCTACTGCATGCCTTCGTCCGGCGGGGCGTCCCGGAGGCTGACCCACTTCGGATCCAACACCTCCGTACGCGGCTGGACCCGCGACGGACGGATCATCTTTGTCAGCGACAGAGGGCAGCCGTTTGCCGGACTGTTCCACGCCTACAGCATCGATCCGGACGGGACGGCGTCGGAGCTGATCGGGTTCGGACCCGCCCACGACGTCTCCTACGGGCCCGACGGCGGAGTCGTCCTCGGCCGCCACACGGTAGACCCGGCACGGTGGAAGCGCTACAAGGGCGGGACGCGCGGCGACCTGTGGGTCGACGCGAAGGACACGGGAACTTTCCGCCGCCTGGTCGAGCTGGACGGAAACCTCGCCTCCCCGATGTGGATCGGACGGCGGATCCACTTCATCTCCGACCACGAAGGCGTCGGCAACATCTATTCCGTGCGGCCCGACGGCAGGGACCTGCAACGCCACACCGACCACGACCGCTATTACGCACGGTTCGCGGCGACCGACGGCACACGCATCGCCTACCAGCACGCCGCGGAACTGTGGACCTACGACCCGCAGACCGACGAGGCGCGACGCGTCGAGGTCGAATTCCGAAGCCCGCGCATCCGGCGCAACCGCAAGTTCGTCGAGACGAGCAAGTTCATGACCGACGCCGCCCTGCACCCGGAGGGCCATTCCGTGGTGCTGGATACCCGCGGAAAGCTGTTCACGATGCCGCTGTGGGAGCAGGCGCCCAGGCAGCACGGCAAGCGCGACGGGGTGCGGTACAGGCTCGGGAGGTGGATGTCCGATGGCCGTACCGTCGTGGCGGTCTCCGACGACGGGGGCGAGGAGGCGATCGAGGTCCACTCGCCCGACGACCGGGTCCACAAGCGGCTGGACGGACTGGACCTGGGGCGGGTGCTGCGGATGTCCGCGTCGCCGACGCGCAACCAGGTGGCGCTGTCCAACCACCGGCTGGAGCTGATCCTGGTGGACCTCGACTCGGGCCGTTCCAAGGTTCTCGACTCCAGCCGCTACGGTTCCATCCACGGCTTCTCCTGGTCCCCGGACGGCCGATACCTCGCCTACGGCTTCCAGCCCACCAGCCAGTCGTCGCAGATACGCATGGTCGAAGTGGACAGGGGGAAGGTCCACGAGGTCACGCGCCCCGACTTCATCGACATGTCGCCGTCGTTTGACCCGGAGGGCCGGTACCTGTACTTCCTGTCGTACAGGACCTTCGACCCCGTCTACGACTCGCTGTACTTCGACCTGGGGTTCCCGCGCGCCGTCCGGCCGTACGCCGTTACGCTGCGGCCCGACGTGGCTTCGCCGTTCCGTGCCGAGCCCAGGGGATTCGGGGAGGCCAAAAAGGACGACGAGCCCGCCGGGTCGTCCAACGGCAAGGGCAAGTCGTCCGGCAACGGCAAGCCCCAGCCTCTCCAGGTCGACTTCAACGGGATCGCAGACCGCGTGGTTGCGTTCCCGGTGCCCGTCGGGCGCTACGGGCAGATTCGAGGCATCAAGGGCAAGGTGCTGTTCACCAACCAGCCGGTCGAAGGCAGCCTCGGCCGCGAAACCTTCACTCCCGACGACGAGCCCAGGGCGAGCCTGGAGATGTTCGACCTCAAGGAGCAGCGCCACGAGGTACTGGTGGGGGGCGTGAGTGGCTTCACCGTCTCCCGCGACAACTCCACCGTGATGTACAGCTCGGGCAAAAAGCTGCGTGTGCTCAAGGCCGGCGAGAAGCCCAAGGACGACAACAAGGACAAGTCCCAGGACAAGGAGCGCGCAGGCCGCAAGTCCGGGTGGCTTGACCTGAACCGCATCAAGGTGTCTGTTGATCCTGCCTCCGAGTACCGGCAAATGTTCCGTGAGTCATGGCGGCTGCAGAAGGACCACTTCTGGGTCCCCGACCTGTCCGGGGTCGACTGGCCCGAGGTACACGACCGCTACCTGCCGCTGGTGGAGAAGGTATCTACGCGAGCGGAGTTCTCCGACCTGATGTGGGAGACGCTCGGGGAGCTGGGAACATCACACGCCTACGAGATCGGCGGCGACTACATACCGCCGCCGCCGTACTCGTCGGGCTATCTGGGCGCAGACCTGGTGCTGGACCGAAAGTCCGGACGCTGGACCTTCTCCCACATCGTGCGCGGCGACACGTGGGACCCCACCCGCGACTCGCCGTTGCGCGAGCCGGGCGTCAACGTGTCGGAGGGCGACACTCTGCTGGCCGTCGGCGGCCAGGACGTGAGCGCGGAGGTGTCCCCGCATTCGCTCCTTGTGAACCAGGCCGGCACGGACGTGGAGTTGGTCGTGGGCGACGCAAAGGGCCGCAAGCCGCGAACGGTGTTCGTCAAGACCCTGAGGGCCGAGACGCCGGCACGGTATCGGGAGTGGGTGGAGATGAACCGTGCCCGCGTCCACGAGGAGACCGGCGGACGCGTCGGCTACGTCCACATCCCGAACATGGGCCCCCTGGGTTACTCCGAGTTCCACCGCTACTACCTGCAGGAGGTCGAGCGTGACGGGCTCATCGTCGATGTCCGGTTCAACGGCGGCGGCCACGTCTCGCAGCTGATCCTTGAGAAGCTCGGCCGGCGCCGCATCGGATACGCCGTTCCCCGGTGGGGGGCGGCAGAGCCCTACCCCGGCCACTCCCCCACGGGCCCGCTGGTGTGCCTGACCAACGAGCGCGCGGGTTCGGACGGCGACATCTTCACGCACGCGTTCAAGCTCATGGGGCTGGGCCCGGTGGTCGGCAAGCGCACGTGGGGCGGGGTCGTGGGCATCTCCGGCCGGCACACGCTGGTGGACGGCGGGATGACCACTCAGCCGGAGTACTCGTATTGGTTCGCCGACGTGAGTTGGGGGGTCGAGAACTACGGGACCGACCCCGACTACGACGTGGACATCAAGCCCCAGGATTACGCGGAGGGCCGCGACCCGCAGATGGACAAGGCCCTGCAGCTGATCATGAAGGCGGTCAAGTCCCACAGCTCCACGGGTCCGGACCTGGACAATCGCCCGAGCAGGGCGTTGCCCGTCCTGCCGCCGAGGGGCGGTGGAGGCGAGGGCGAGGTCCCACGGGCCGAGGAGATAAAGAAGGCGGCGGTCAAGCGCGCGTCCAAGGCAAAGGCCAAGACACAAAGGTGAGCGGAATGCTCCTGCGGGGGATGCGGCTGGCGGACGGCACCGGCCGCGATCCCGTTGCCGACGCCACGGTCGAGATCGAAGGCGGCCGGATCGTCCGGGTCGGGGGCCCGTCGGTGTCCGGCGGCGAGGTCGACTGCACCGGGCTGACCCTAGTGCCGGGCCTGATCGACGCACATTCGCACCTGGGACTGGTGGACCTGGCCGGCCAGGAGGCGATGCCGGCCGCCGTCGTGGCGGCGAAGATCTTCCGCGTCTGCGGGCTCGCTCTGGACGCGGGGTTCACCACCGTCCGCGATGCGGGCGGCGTGGACGGCGGACTGGCCCACGCCACCGAGTCCGGACTCGTCCGCGGACCGCGCATTTTCCCGTCCGGTCCGGTGCTGTGCCAGTCCGGGGGCCACGGGGACCTGCGGCCGCCGTTCGGTCACCACCACCACGTCCCGGGCATACCGGGGCTGGCGCAGATGTCCCAGGTGGTGGACGGGCCGGACGAGGTCCGGTGGGCGGCCCGCGAAGCGTTCCGCCGGGGCGCGACCCAGATCAAGGTCTGCGTTTCCGGGGGCGTGGTGTCGTTGTCCGACGACCTGGAGGACACGCAGCTGTCGGTGGACGAGCTGCGCGCGGCGGTCGAGGAGGCCGAGGCACGGCAGACCTACGTCATGGCCCACGCCCACAACGTCCGGGGCATCCGCAACGGCCTCGCCGCCGGAGTGCGCTCGTTCGAGCACGCGACGTTCCTCGACGAGCCCACCGCCACGCAGGTCGCCGCTGCCGGGGCCTGGGTGGTCCCGACCCTGGCGGTGACGCATCTGCTCGCCGACGAGTGGGAGCAGTGGGGCCTGCCGCCCGAGGCGGCCGAGCGGGTGGCGGGGATCGAGGAGGCCATGTCGCACGCGGTGAAGCTGGCCGCGGACGCGGGTGTGAAGATCGGCTCCGGATCGGACCTGCTGGGCCCCGAGCAGAACCGCCGCGGGCTGGAGCTGCTGCTGAAGTCGCGGATCCTGGACCCGATGCGCGCCCTGGTGTCGGCGACGTCGGTCAACGCCGAGATCATCGGGATGACCGACGAGCTCGGGACCGTGACCGAAGGCAAGAGAGCGGACCTGGTCGCCTTCGACGGCGACCCGCTGTCGGACCCGGAGCTGTTCGACGACCCGTCGCGCGTGGTGCTCGTGATCCAGGGGGGCCGGATCGTGAAGGACACGAGGTCCTAGAGCCCACTCAACTCAGGCCGGCCGGCGCGTACCCGGTGTGCCTCGCCGGTTTGGCTACTCGACGGGCAGCACTACCTCCGTCCGCCACTTTGAGGGGTCCGGTTCCTGGCCGGGGTCGGTCCAGAAGACGTCGCGTGGGGGTCCCGCGGGTCGCAGGCCCTGCTCGTCCACCCAGCGTCTAAGCGACTCGTGCGCCTGGGCGAGCTGCTCGTAGGGTCCGACGTGCCAGGTGGCGGCTACCCGGCCCCCCGGCAGCGTCGTGGACGTGATCTCTCCCTCCCCTTCCACCGGCGCCTCCACCGGCAACCCGGCCTCCATGTCCATCTTGTCATCGGAGAACGAGTGGTAGAGACCGAACGGGGGCCCGGACATGGCCCCGCCCTTGGACTGGATGTAGCCGAACACCTTCGGCAGGCACTCCCCGAAGGCCTGTGCTACTTCGGAGTTGCCCACCACCTTGCGAATCGTCACCGCGTGGCGCGGTAGCTCCTGGCGGATCTCGAACTCGGCCAACATGCCCTCCCCATCACAGAAGCCCGGCCCCCACCCAAGGGGGGCCGGGCTTCGAAGACTACCGCCGTACGGGAGCCGGGTGCCTAGCCGCGGGGGGTGCCTTTGCTCCCACCTGTGCGGCCTGTCCGGGCAGCCGCTTCGCGGCTGGCCGCCGCGGCTTTGGAAGCCGAAGCCAGCGTCCCGGACCCGGTGCTCCCCGTGTCCCCGCTGACGGAGCCGCGGCCCCCGGGCGCCGCTGCGGCCTTGGGTGTCGTTGTGGCTCCGCGCCCTGCCGATGCGGTGGCCGATGTCCTGCCGCCCCGGCCCGGACGCGCCGCCTGCGTGACTTCTGTCGCGGCCTCCTTCACCGTGTCCGCCAGCTCCTGACCTCGTTCGGAGGCCACCCGCTTCGCGGTGTCTGCCGCGGTGGTCGCGACCTCACCGGCAACCTCACCGGCCACCTCGCGGCCTCGCTCGAGGACCTCTTGACCGGTCTCCCGGACGCGGTCCTTCACCTCGTCGGCGATCGGGCCGATCTTTTCGTCCTCCATGCGAGACGTCGGAACCAGCATTCCCGCCAGGAATCCTGCGGCAAGGGCTCCGATGGCCAGGCCCAGGGGGTTCTCCTGCACGGTGTAGGCGACGGTCCGGACGCCGCGCGCCATCTCCTGTCGGCTGGGGACTGCGTCGGCCACAGCGGAGGCAGCCGACCCCGCCGTGTCCACGATGCTGTCCTTTGCGCCGGAGACCGACCCGGCCACGCTGTGGCCGGCGCTGGACACCGACCCGGCTACGCCCTGACCGGCGCCGGACATCGATCCGGCGATGCTGTCCTTCGCTCCTGTGACCGAGTCCACGATGCTCTCCTTCTTTCTGGAGATCGCCTTTTTGGCGCGAGTCTTGACGTCGGCCTTGTCGCCGATGGCCTCGATCGTGTCGCCCATGCGCTCCCGCGTCTGTTCGATCTCCTGCCTTATCTGGTCTGGTTTCGGGCCCACTGGATGTCCTCCTTGACCGTCTCGACTGTCTGCTCTGGAATGGGTGGTGAGGCCTCCTGCACCTTCTCCTTGCCCTGGAGGCCGAGCACCGCCGCAACCACCCCGTACACGGCCGCCACGACGAGCGCCGCCGCCCATGCAGGCAGTCCGGCTGCGTGCAGCGCCAGGACGAAGAACGCGGTTAGCGACGCGAGCGCCAAAAACCCGACGATCCCTGCCGCGCCGAACAGCCCGACTCCCACGCCCGCCTGCTTGCCCTTCTCGGAGATCTCGGCCTTGGCAAGCTCCAGCTCCTGCTTGACCAGCGTGGTCGTTTCCTGCGAAAGCTGCTTCAGTAGCTCGCCCAGAGACTTGTCCGTATAGCCGTCGTGCGTGTCCACCTGTCTCACCGTCCGCCCCGGCCGCCGCCGTAGGCGGTTGCGCCGTAGGGGGTCGAGCCGTACTCGCTTCCGAAGTTGCCGGAACCGATCTCTGCCGCGCCGACGGTGCGCGTCTGGTGCCTGCGCGAACTAGACGCCTTTACAAAGCGCGAAGCCGCGAAGCCGAGGGCAAAGCAGGCACCGACGACCACCGCGGGCTGGCGCCTAGCCAAATCCTCCAGGTCGGACAACAGCCGGTCTGCGTTGGCGCCCGTCAGGTAGCCGGCGAGCCCTTCGACTCGCTCCGCGGCCTGGTCGATGACCTTCGCGGGGGCCTCGCGGCCTTGCTCCCGGAGGCTCTGACCCAGCGACCTGATGTCCTGCGCCGACGACATCACCTGCTCACCCAGCTGGGTCGATCTGGTCTCCAACTGCTGCTGAACGACGCCCTTCGCCTGTCCTACGGCCTGCTGAGCCTGCTCCTGCGCTTGGCCAGCGAGGTCGTGGATCTTCTCGGTCGCGCTGGAGCCGTCTCCGGCCGATGTCGCGACCGTTGGCCCGTTCATACTCATGGGTCCTCCCTTTGATTGGACGTGGAGACACCGTGTTACCCCCGGCGAAGGATCGGAAACACCAACGCGCTCTAACGGCCGGAGCGAAGGTGCCGCGCGGGAGTCCGAGCGCAGGGTCTGTCCGCTGGGTTTCCGGCCGGCGCATCCGGGGCATGACCCCCCGCGAGGAGGTGCCGATCATGGAAGAACGGCAGGGATTGCGCGACGCGGCAGCCGAAGGCCGACTGCAGAACGAGCGGGAGGGGGCGCCCGCCGAAGTGGACGAGCGCGGCCGGCCGCGTGTGACGTGTCCGGAATGCGGGGTCAGCTTCACGCCCGGGACGAGCGTGGACGAAGGCGTTGGTGGACGTCCGGCCTCGGACGACAGGACCACGGGAGCCGAGCAGTCGTCTCTGTGAAGGCGGTCCTCTTCGACGTCGACGGGACCCTCGTCGACACGGCGTACCTGCACGCGCTGGCCTGGTGGCGGACATGCCGCGACGAAGGCAGGCCCGTGCCCATGTCGGCCGTGCACCGGCTGATCGGCATGGGGGCCGACAAGCTTCTCGAGTCGCTGTTCGGCTCAGAGGTTCCCGGCTTGGAGGACGCCTACGACAGGCACTTCGGTCCCCTGAAGAGCGAGATCACGGCATTCCCGAAAGCAGCCGAGCTCCTGCGCACCGTGGCGTCGCGGGGCTCATCGGTGGTGCTCGCCACCTCGGCCCGCGACAAGGACATCGAAGACCTGCGGCGCGCTATAGGAGCCGACGATGCGATCGCCGGCGTCACCACGTCGTCGGACGTGGAGTCGTCCAAGCCGGCTCCGGACGTGTTCGCCACAGCCCTGGAAACTTGCGGCGTTGATGCGAGTGAGGCCATCGCCGTGGGCGACACCGGCTGGGACATCGAGTCCGCCGGCCGGTGCGGCCTGTCGTGCGTCGCGGTTCTCACCGGCGGCTGGACGAGGGACGAGCTCGAGCGGCGGGGCGCGGTGGGCGTCTACGAAGACGTCGCGGACCTGCTGGACAAGATCGACTCCAGCCCGCTCACCGGTCCCGTCACCGGCGGCCGGCCGGGCTAGAACGCGCGCACCCGCTTGCCGTCGTCCTCGTACACGTAGGCGCCGGCGGGGGGACGTGCCGCGGTCCAGGCCGATCTGGGGGCCGAGCGGTCCGGACGCTTCGGGTCGAAACGCTGCCTGTGTCCGTCGTCCACGGCTGTGAAGTCGCCGGGTCCGAAGCGCACCAGCGGGTCGCGCCGGTTCGACCGGGGGCAGGGGCTGCATCCCGACAGCGACTTCTCGAACGACTGGGGAGACAGCTGCTGGCCGGCTCCCGCGATGCCCAGGGCCAGGATCCGCACCTGGGAGTACCAGCGGTGGAACGCCGCCGGAGGGTCTCCCGTCCGGACTTTGCGCCACGCGCGACCGGCCTCCGACCGCTCGTCGGCGACCTCGCGGCTCGGCCTGAACGTGGAGACGCCGAACGCGTTCGCCGCCTGACCGGGTGACATAAGCGACCTCGGGGCGGCCGGGTCGTCCATGAACCCGACGGAGGTCGTGACCCATTCGGGACGCCATTGGGCATCGTCGGCGGCCGCGGCGAGTTCCCGGACGGCGTGCCTGTCGGCGAGAAGAAGCACGGAAGTCACCTTGTCCTGCTTGAGGTTCGACACGATCTGCCGGATCGCCTCTGCCCGCGCCTCGGGGGCCGGGTCGTAGCCGGCGAAGGAACGCCCGTCGACACGGATGCCCTTGTCCCTGAGCCGCTTGCGCAGGTCCTGCGCGACTGGAGAGGAGACCGGATCGGCGGCGAAGACAACCGCGAAGCGGCGCTCCAGGTCCGAGGTGGCAGGGTCGCCCGTGTCCCTTGAGTTGACGTTTCTCAGGTGCTTTGAGACATACCCCGAGGTGAAGCGGGCGAGGAAGCTCCCGCTCGTGACCGTGCCCCACAGGTACGGGCGGCGCGACCGGTAATAGCGGTCCTCGGCGATCTCCTGCGTCATCTTCAGGACCTTGGCGTCCGGAGCGACTTCGTCCCATACCGCTCCCCCCCCGACGACCGCAAAGGGCTTGTGCGCGGACATCGCCCTGACCGCCTCTTCCCGCGACCGTCGGCCGCATTCCCCGTTGTCGCCGTGGTCGGGCACCTGCACGGCCCGCAGCCTGCGGCCGTGGAAGCCGTCGGGGTTGTCCGGCCGGACGTAAAGCGAAGCGCCCTCGCGGTTGAAGTAGTCCATCGCCGCACCGATCGCCTCGGCGTCCGCGGAATCGGCCGGGGAATCCGGGTCGCAGCCGCCGGGGGAAACGGGGAAGAGGACCACGATCTCGCGATCTGACACGCCCTGCTGAAGAGTGAGGGTCAGCGAGCCGGCGGCGTTATCGCCCGGTGCCGGATCCCCCGTCTTTGAGGGCCCGCCGCCGGCACCTGCGGCCGGCTGCTCGTTGCCGACGGTAAGCGGGTTGTCCGACCGGTCTTCCACGGACCGCGTGGTCGGGACCCGCGTGCCCGAGCGCAGCGAGGCGATCAGGACGCCGCCGGCGATCACCAGGACCATGACCACGAGGGGGACGAGCCACCGACCCCGCTTCACCAGCCGCCCCGGTGGACGACCTCCTCCAGGGGACGGCGCCCCCGCCGCAGCGACGGCGACGGCTCGTCTGGTGCGGGGTAGCCCAGGGCGATCGCGCCGATCGGGTCGTAGTCGCCGGGGACTCCGAACTCCCGGCGCACCTCGTCCTTTCTGGTCACGCCGAAGAACAGGGAGCCGAGGCCGCAGTCCACAACGGTGAGCAGGATGAGCATCGACGCGAAGGCCGTGTCGGTGTCCCAAAAAGAAGTAGGCCATCGGGACTCGTCCCGGTCGGTCCAGCCCTTGTCGGGCTCCGCGTACCGGTCGAGATACGCGCGCTTGTGCGACATCGGGACGATGATCACGGGAGCCTTGAACAGGCCCTGCCATCGGAAGTCCTCGCGCCGCTCCGGAAACGAGGCCTCCCAGAAATGGGCTGTCTGCTCGGGGCCCTCCAGGACCAGGAACGCCCATCCCTGGCTGAAGCCCGCGGACGGAGCACGGATGGCGTTTTCGAGGATCCTGGTCAGCGCCTCGGGGGGAACCGGACGGTCTTCGAAGTTGCGGTACATCCGCCGCTTGGACACGGCCTGCTGGAACTCCACAGTCAGTTCCGGGGTGCGTCCTGGACGGGAGGCGTGTTCGACTCTATGAATTCGACGGCCGCGTCGACCGACTCGTGCAGGGGGGCGACGGCCGGGAGCCCCACCAGGACAAGCAGCCTCCGGATCACGCAACCCTCCGGCGCCGCAATGGCGAAGCGCTGGCGTCGTCTGTCCAGCCGCCGGGAGATGTCGAACAGCGCATGGATCGCAGAGCTGTCCAGAAGCGCTGTCTCGGATACGTCCAGGACCAGCCCTGCCGCCTCGTTCACGACAGAGTTGGCCAGAACGGCCGACAGCTCCCGGGAGTTCGAGATGTCCACCTCCCCCGTGAGGTGGACGACCGCGACAGACCCCCGCTGGTCGACTTCGAGGCTCGCGATCCTGCTCACTGCTTTTTGTCCAGCCGTCGCCGGAGGGTGACGCGCGTACCGTCCGGCGTCGCGTCCACGTCGGCCACGTCGCAGAAAGCCTGCATGATCTGCATCCCGCGCCCCCGGTCACCGGGACGGGACGGCCTCCATGTGCCGAAGTCCTGCACGCACACGCGGACCTCGTCCCCCTCGAAGCTGCCCTCGACCTCGATACGGCCGTCGGCGGGCCCGTACGCGTGCTCGATCGCGTTCGCGCAGGCTTCTCCGAACGCCGTGGTCAGCTCGTAGATCACGCCCGGCTCGGCCCCGCACTCCTCCAGCCACGCCCTGAGCGTGTGCCGGGCCGAGCTCAGCACGCTCGGCTCCGCCTGCACGCGCAGCGTCAGGTTGTCCGGTGTGAGCTTGATCCGCCTGAACACGAGCAGGGCAACATCGTCGGAGGGGCGCTTCGAAACCATCGTCTCGAGAATGTGGTCGCTCAGCCCCTCGAGGTCGTCCGGGGCTATGGAGGCCGTGTGCCGGAGCAGACCCATGCCGTCGTCGATCGACTTCGTCCTCTGCTCAACCAGTCCGTCGCTGTAAAGCAGGATCTTGGACCCGGGGTCGAAGCTCAGCTCGATCTCCTGGTGGGGCGCGTGCGGCATCACGCCGATGGGTACTGACCGGCCGCCTTCGACAAAGCTCGATGAGCCGTCGGCGCACACGAGCAGCGGCGGCGGATGCCCGGCGTTGGACAGCTGCACCGTTCCCCTTTCGGGGTCCACGACCATGCAGACGAGCGTGGCCATCTGGTTGGGGTCGACGCGCTGGATCAGCCGGTCTATGCGCTGAATCAGGGCTGCCGGCGACCTCTCCTCCAGAGCGTAGGCGCGCATCGCCATGCGGATCTGCGCCATTCCCGACGCGGCCAGCACGCCCTTGCCCACCACGTCGCCCAGCACCAGAGCTATGCACCCTCCCGGAAGCGGAATCGCGTCGTACCAGTCTCCACCTACCGACACACCAGTTCCGCCGGCCACGTACCGAACCGCCATCTCGACGCCCGGGAGAGCGGGCAGCTTCTCCGGTAGCAGGCTTCGCTGCAGCGTTTCGGCGATGGAGTGCTCCATCTCATAAAGACGCGCGTTCTCGACGGCGACTGACGCGAAACGGGCGATCTGCACGAGTATCGCCTCGTCTTTTGCAGTGAACTCGCCCTCATGACGGTCGCTCAGATGCAGGACGCCCGCGTTGCGGCCTTCCCGGTCAGTCAAGGGCGCGGCAAGCCAGCCTCGTATCGGCGGGTGCCCGTGGGCGAAGTCGCTGAACCCCCGCCACCTCGGATGGCTCAGAAGCTGCTCCTGGGTGAGCCGCATCGGCGAGTTCGTCTCGACAACGACCGTGTAGATCCCCTCTCCGTGAGGCGTCGGCGTGAGGTGCTGCCACTGTGAGTACTTGTCAGACAGATAAGAGGCGGACACCCACTGCTCGAAGTTCTTCTCAACCGTCACGGTCGCGGCGCACTGATGCGCACCCAGGATGCGCGCTGCCTGCTCGGTCACCACCTGCAAAGTTTCTTCCAGAGTGTGAGCGGAGTTCATCGCCAAAGATGCCTCGGCTACCTGCTGGAGGTCGGTCGTGATCGTCTCCAGCTCGACGCGTGCCCGGACCGTGTCCGTCACGTCGATCGCGTGGCCGAGCACTCCCGCTACCTCTCCTCCGGGGGCCCGGAATGGAACCAGGAAGAGGTTGAAGAAGGCGTTCTCCCCGTCCCCGGCGGGCGCAAAGGGTAGTTCTGTCGCCTCAACCGGCCCTTCCCCGCGGTAGGCCTCGTCGATCATCCGGCACAAGCGGTCGTGCTCACCCAGCGCATCGCGCGCCGGAGCGCCGATGCACTCCTTGCATTCGAACCTGTCGAGGAACGCCGGGTTGGCGAAGTCGATCAGGTGGTCCGGGCCATCGGTCACGAAAATGCAGCCGGGCGACTTCCTGAAAACCTCCCGCAGCCTCGAGCGCTCGAGCTCGGCCCCCCACAGGGCCGCGTCGCGTTCGGCCAGCGCGTCACGCGCCTGCTCGAACAGCGTGCGGTTCTCCTTGACCAGCGCCTCCAGCCGCCCGTTGGTCGTCTCGAGCTGCCGGTTGGCCTCCTCCAGCGTGCCGGCATGCTGCAGGGCGCTGGACTCGAGCACGTCGAGCAGCTGCTGTAGGGCGTTCACTGGCTGCGGCGGCAGAGGCACGACCACCTCGCCGGTCTCCCGCGGATCGTCGGACTCGAAGACGCGCCCCGTCCGGCAAAAGCGCTGCACGGACATCTTGGCGTTGAGCGCCAGCGTCCTGAACATCTGGGCAGTCTCCGCCGGCACGTGGATCTTCGTGAACATCACGATCGCGAACAGGTCCCCGGTGACGAGCACCCCGCCGAACCCGATCACAGACCGGATCCCGTGCGGCACCACGAAGTCCTTCTGCGCGGGTACGTCCGCGCTGCCCAGCGCCTCGGGCACGTAGAAGACGTTGTACGCGCGCTGCTCGAGGTCCAGGAGCAGGTGGGGGTCGGGTTCGACCACCTCCGGAATCTCGAGGCCGAACTGCCTGATGAGCTGGGCGATCATGGGGGCCTCTTCGACGGCGGCCGGACTGTGCAGGGGGATCGCCTGGTGCGACCGGGAGGCTTTGCGTGAGTTCCACTGCAGTAGGTCGCCGGCGGTGGCCAGCAGCGTCAGGCACCTGGTCCTGTCCCAGTCGCCCTGGCCTCCGATCCCCCGGGCGAAGTCCTGCAGGTCCGCGGGCAAAAGCGGGAAAGGCCGGGTCTTGTAGAACCTGACCAGGGCCGTCGCGGTCTCGCCCGCGTCATCCACGAGGTTGGTGTGCAGAAAGCGGACCATGGAGTTCGCCGCTTCCTCCATCGTGAACGCATTGTCCGCGCACCGGCGCAGCCGCGAGCCGCACTCGATCATGTCGCTAAGTCCGAAGTGCGTGAGGTCGTGCTTCGGCTCGACCGGCCGCTCGTCGCGAACCTGCATCTGGCTCCCAGCTCAGCCGCCGGCGCGGCGCGCCTGCGGGGGCTCAATCTTAGTCAGACAGGGCCAGCGAGAAACGCGGTCGCGACGGCTCCCGGGCTTCGACTAGGATCATGAGGTGACGCGCAGACTCGTGGTGGCGGCCCTGTTGTGCTGTTCGATGCTGTGCGGCCCGGGCGCGGCCCTTGCCCAGGACGCCGACCCCACGCCCAGCGCCCGCATCAGCGAGACGCCGCAGCCCCGTTCGGACACGCCGCAGCCCCGTTCGGACACCCCCCGGCCGGTCCCGCAGCGAACAGCAGAGCCGCAGCGCGACGTGGACACCGATGACGGCCCGGCGGCCGTCGTCGACGACGATGACGACCCGCCCATCGGGCTGCTGATCCTTTTCGTGATCATCGTCGCTCTCGGAATCGCTCTGCTCGTTGGCCGCAACCTGCGCCGGCCCCCCGGAGACCCGCGCGGCCCTCTGTAGTCCCAGCTCGTGCCGGAGCTGCCGGAGATGCAGGCCCTGGCCGAGCGGCTGGACGTCCTGCTGCGGGGAGCGGTACTGGAGTCGGTGACCCCCCTGCAGTTCTCCGCTCTCAAGACGTTCGACCCTGCCCCCGAAGAGGTATGCGGCCGCCCGGTTCTGTCGGTGAGCCGGCGGGGCAAGTACGTCATCGTGGACCTCGACGGACTTCGACTGGTGTTTCACCTCTCGCAGGGGGGCCGTGTGGACATCGAGGATCCGCCCAAGTCCAGCCGGCCGAAGTTCGGTGTGATGCGGCTGTCGTTCCGCGACCGGCCCTCGGTTTTGGTCAAGGAGTTCGGGACGGAGCGCAAGGCCGGATGGTGGGTGTTGAGGCCGCCGGATGAAGGCCCTTTGGCGAAGCTGGGTCCCGAACCGGGTTCGGCGCAGTTCAGGGAGCTGATAACGAGCGGCTCCGACGGACGCCGTATCCACACGATGCTGCGAGACCAGCGGACGGTGGCCGGGATCGGACGCGGGTACTCCGACGACATCCTGCACCGCGCGCGCATCTCGCCCTACGCAACGCTCGCCTCCCTGCAACCGGACAAGCGCGAGGACCTCCTGCGCGCGCTGGACGAGGTCCTTGCGCAGGGACTGGAGGCCGAACGCCAGCGGACCGGGGGTCTGCCCACGAAGATCGGCGACCACTTCACGGTCCACGGCCGCTACGGCACACCGTGTCCGGCCTGTGACGGCGACCTGAGGCGCGTGTCCTACGAATCCCACGAGGTCACCTACTGCCCCACCTGCCAGACCGGCGGCAAGGTCCTGGCGGACCGGCGGATGTCGCGGCTCGTGCGCTGAAGCCGCCGTCTAGACTGGCTGCCCCGCACGACGAAGCTGCCCGCTCAGACGAAAGGGAGACCGCATGCAGTTCACCGCGCTCGGCCGCACCGGCCTCGAGGTCAGCCGGCTGTGCCTCGGCACCATGAACTTCGGCCCCCAGACCTCAGAGCCGGACAGCTTCGCGATCATGGACCGCGCGCTGGACCTCGGCATCAACTTCTTCGACACAGCCAACGTCTACGGCCAGAAGCTGGGCGAGGGAGTGACCGAGCAGATCATCGGTCGCTGGTTCGCTCAGGGCGGAGGCCGGCGCGAGAAGGTGGTCCTGGCGACAAAGGTTTATGGACGCACCGCGGAGTGGCCCAACCACAGGCGCCTGTCGGCGGTGCACATCCGCAGGGCCTGCGAGGACAGCCTCCGCCGGCTGCAGACCGATCACATCGACCTGTACCAGATGCACCACATCGACCGCGGGACTCCCTGGGAGGAGATCTGGCAGGCGATGGATGTCCTGGTCACCCAGGGCAAGGTCGTCTACGTCGGCAGCAGCAACTTCGCCGGGTGGCACATCGTCCAGGCCAACGAGGCCGCCAGGGCCCGCCACTTCATGGGGCTGGTGTCCGAGCAGTGCCTGTACAACCTCAATGCCCGGATGGTCGAGATGGAAGTCCTGCCGGCGTGCGAGTCCTACGGGCTGGGGGTCATCCCGTGGAGCCCTCTGGCACAGGGCCTGCTCGGCGGCGTGCTGCGCAAGGCCTCCGAAGGACGGCGGTCCTCGGAGCACATGCAGAAGACCGTCGACCGCGAGCGCGGACGCATCGAGTCCTACGAGAAGCTGTGCGCCGACGCAGGCGAGCAGCCGGCCGACATGGCACTGGCCTGGCTGCTGTCACGGCCGGCCGTCACGGCGCCTATCATCGGCCCCCGCACGCTCGAGCAGCTGGACGGGTCTCTTCGCTCGCTGGACATCACGATCGGAGACGACACTCTGTCGCGCCTCGACGAGATCTTCCCGGGACCGGGAGGGCCCGCCCCCGAAGCCTTCGCCTGGTAGCGATGCCGCTGGACGCCAAGGCCGCCGTACCGCACCTACGGCGCTCAGACCCGGTGATGAGCCGCATCATCGACGAGGTCGGACGGTGCCGCCTGAAGGCGGGAGCGCGCGGCGACCACTTCACCTCCCTGGCCCGGGCGATCGTCGGACAGCAGCTTTCGGCCAAGGCGGCCGAGACGATCTGGCAGCGTTTCCTAGCCCTTCATCCCGACGGACGGCGCGTGTTGCCGGCCGACGTGCTGGCGATTCCGGACGCCGACATGCGCGCCGTGGGGATGTCGGGGGCCAAGACGGCCTCGGTCAAGGACCTGGCCGCGCGCGTGGAGTCAGGGGAGCTGCGCCTGGACCGCATCTCCCGGCTCCCGGACGACAAGGTGATCGAGGCGCTGGTGCCGGTCCGCGGCATCGGACGGTGGACCGCCGAGATGTTCCTTCTGTTCAAGCTCGGACGTCCCGACGTGTGGCCGGTGGACGACCTGGGCATCCGCAACGCCCTCAAGCGCCACTACGGGCTGGCTCCGACCTCGTCGGAGATGCGCGACGTGGCCGAGCCGTGGCGTCCCTACCGCTCGGTGGCGTCCTGGTACCTGTGGCGCAGCCTGGACGTCGATCCGCTGTCGTCGCCCGCGACACCGAGCTCGTCGAGAACGAACGCGTAGATCATCGCGGTCTCGCGGATGGCGTCATAGCGTCCGGACGGACCCATGTGCCCGGCCCCCATTTCGGTGCGAAGCAGGAGCCGGTTCGAATCCGTCTTGGTGGCTCGCAGCTTCGCCACCCACTTCGCGGGCTCGAAGTAGGACACCCGAGGATCGTTGAGCCCGGCCAGGACCAGCATCGGCGGGTAATCCTTCGCCTCCACGTTGTCGTACGGCGAGTAGGACTTCATGTAGCGATAGAACTCCTCCTCGTTGGGGTTGCCCCACTCCCCGTACTCCATGACGCTCAGTGGCAGCTTGGGATCCAGGATCGACGACACGACGTCCACGAAGGGGACGTCGGCAACGACGGCGCCGAACAGGTCCGGGCGCATGTTCGCGACCGCACCGACCAGAAGTCCTCCGGCGCTGCCGCCGTGGGCGACGATGCGTCCGGGCCTGGTGTAGCCCTCGGACGCGAGATGCTCGGCGCAGGCGATGAAGTCGGTGAAGGAGTTGCGCTTGTTCAGCAGCTTGCCGCCGTCATGCCACCGCTCCCCCAGCTCGCCTCCCCCGCGGACGTGCGCGATCGCGAAGACGAACCCACGGTCCAGGAGGCTGATCCTGGCGGCGGAGAAGTCCGGCTCGCGGGACGACCCGTACGACCCGTAGCCGTAGAGCCACAGGGGGTTGCGGCCGTCGCGCTCCAGGCCTCGCCGCCACATCAGCGACACCGGGATCGGCGTCCCGTCGGGTGCCGTCGCCCACGTCCGTTCTGATTCGTAGAGGGAGGCGTCGTAGTTCGGCACCGGCTGCTGTTTGAGCAGGGTCGTTTCGCCCGTCGCCATGTCGAGCTCAAACGTCGAAGCGGG
>DATLNZ010000200.1 GCA_035536535.1 Actinomycetota bacterium
CTCCACGGGTTCGCCTTCGATCCGGGCGGAGCCGTCAATTCGGTCGGCCATCAGGACGTTCGTCGCGTCATCGGGCCCATTGTTGGTGACCACGACGGTGCACTCGACCAAGTCCCCCGGTGCGACGTAGACCTCCTCGTCCGGTTCCGGGCCGGCGAATCCCGTTCCTCTATCTGCCGTGGCGTTCGTACAGGTCTTCTCGAGTGAGAGGTCCGCCGATGCGGCGGCCGCCGGCGGCGCGAAAGCCACTCCCGCGGTGAGAACTGTCACTGCCAGCAAGGTCGCTCGCGTAGCTGCCTTTGGTCTGTCCAGGCTCACGATGTTCTCCTATCGCCGCTCAGCAGCCGGTGCGGGCTTCACCCCTGCACGCGTCCCGGCCGGGTCCGCCCACAATTCGGTCGCGCCCAGGTCCCCCGCGGATCGCGTCGTTGCCGGAGCCGCCGCTGATGTAGTCGTTTCCGGTCCCCCCGTTGACGGCGTCGTTGCCGCCGTAGGCGAAGATCACGTCCGCGCCGCCGAGTCCGTTGATGGAGTCGCCGAACCGGGAGCCGCAGATGATGTCCGGTCCGCGGGTGCCTGTTATTGACACGCCGCGGGAGGCGCCGCGGGCATCGACCCCCTCTTCGCACTCCTCGATCCCGAACCGGCTGGTATCGCGGTTGTTGTCGGAGTTCGGGTCAGGGGTGTCGGAGCCGGTGATCGCTGCAATTGTAAACGACTCCCCAGGCCGCATGTCGTCCGGCATCCTGATGACGTAGGTGACGGCGTTGGTCTCACCGCTCGCCATCGTCTCGTCGCCACAAGAGATTTGGTCGCCGTCGTCGGAGACGAAGCACTGGAACCCCGCTGGTGGGGGAGGTTCAGAGACCGGTTCCCCCTCCAGCCGCACCCGCTCTGGCAGGAAGTCGTAGAGATTGACGTCCCCAGCGGTGTCGGGGCCGTTGTTGGTTACCTCCAGCGTGCACTCGACCCGATCGCCTGGCCCTACGTAAATCTCTTCGTCAGGCTCAGCTGGAGTGAAACCGGTACCTCTGTCAGCCGTGAGGTTTCGACACGTCTTTTCGAGCGCAAGGTCGGCCGAGGCGGCGGCCGCCGGCGGCGCGAAAGCTACTCCAGCAATCGACACCACGGTCGCCAGTGAGGCGAGACGGCGAGTGAGAATGGTAAGGCTCATGTGTTGATGTCCCCCCTGTTGAGTTTGTGCATGAATGTAGCAATGGGGGCACTCCTCTGTCAGGCGAGTCGGGCACCGCTATGTCGCACCCAGCGGCCATCCTTGCCGGATGCTCGATCTCGGCCCCCGCTCGTCCGAACGCGAACGTGTCCTCGATGACCTGAACGAGTCCCAGCGGTCGGCGGCGGAGACAGTGCGCGGCCCCCTGTGCATCCTTGCGGGGGCCGGGTCAGGCAAGACGACCACGATCACCCGCCGCATCGCATACCAGGTGGCGACGTCCACCTTCCCGCCGGGACAGATCCTCGCCGTCACGTTCACCGACCGGGCGGCGGCCGAGATGCGGTCCAGGCTCAAGGCCCTGGGGGCGGGAAACGTCCGGGCCCGGACCTTCCACGCCGAGGCGCTCGCGCAGGTGTCCGCCATGGACGAGTCGCCGCCGAAGCTTCTTTCGTCCAAGGCGCAGATCGTCGGCCCCCTGGTCCGCCGGCTGCCTCCGCCGTACAAGTTCCGTCCCACCGCCGACGCGGCGGGCGAGATCGAGCGCGCGAAGAACCGGCGGGTCGCTCCAGCGCTTTACCTCGACGACCTCGGCGACCACACGCCGCCCCTGCCGCCGGACATCATGCTGCGCCTGTACCGGGAGTACGAGTCGCGCAAGGCCAAGGCGGGGCTGATCGACTTCGAGGATCTGCTCGAGCGGGCGATCGAGCTGCTCGAGAGTCCTGCCAACTCAGAACGTGTCCGCGACCGCTACCGGGCCTTCACGGTGGACGAATTCCAGGACGTCAACCTGCTCCAGGCCCGCTTGTTGGAGGCGTGGCTCGGGGGCCGCGCCGAGCTGTGCGTGGTGGGCGACGACTACCAGTCGATCTACGGCTTCACCGGCGCCAGCCCGGAGCGGCTGCTCGGATTCCGCGACCGCCACGCGGGGGCGAAGGTCGTAACCCTGGAGGACAACTACCGCTCGACTCCCGAAGTGCTGGAGGTGGCCAACCGGCTCGCCGGACGCCTGGGCGGAGCGTCGAAGGTGCTCAAGCCGGTGCTCGACAGCGGCCCCCGCGCGACCCTCACCGAGCACGAGGACGCCCGGGCCGAGCTGGATTCGATCGTGAGCAGCGTCCGGCGGCTCGTAAAAACGGAAGGAGTTTCGCCCGAGCAGGTGGCGATCCTTTACCGCATAAACGCCCGCTCTCAGGACTACGAGATGGCGCTGTCCCGCGCCGGCCTGCCGGTGCACGTCCGCGACGGCGCGTTTCTGCAGCGCCCCGGCCCCCGGACGGTGCTGGCGCGTCTTTCCCGGCTTCGTCCGGAGACCAATGCCGCGGACGCCGTGGAGGACGCCGCGCGCGAGATCGGATGGGACCCGGACGCATCCCCCGAGGGCCGGCAGGAAGCGGATCGGCAGGCGGACCTGTCCCGCCTGGTGGCGATAGCCGCCGAGGACCCGGACGTCTCCGTGGCGGAGTTCATCTCCTCGGTCGCGGCGCGGTTCGCCTCGGAGGCCGAGGGCAGCCGCGGTGTCGTGCTTTCCACCTACCACCGGGCCAAAGGCCTGGAGTTCGAGGCGGTGTTCCTGCCGCGCCTGGAAGAGCGGGAGCTGCCTTTCGCCCTGTCGGCCTCCGACGAGGAGGTCACCGAGGAGCGGCGGCTGCTGTACGTCGGGATCACCCGGGCGAAGCGGCACCTCGCGCTGTCGTGGGTGCGCACGAGGGACGGCAAGAAGGTTCGTCCATCACGGTTCGTTCGCGAGCTGCTGCCGGAGCCGGCCCGGCCGGCGCGGACGGCGTCCAGCGGGAGCAACGGCTCTTCCAAGCCGGACGACCCCGAGCTGTTCGTCCGCCTCAAGGAGTGGCGCAGGCGGGCGGCCGACGAAGCGGGGGTTCCCGCCTACGTCGTGTTCCACGACGCCACCCTGCGGGAGATCGTCCAGACGGTGCCCGCGACGATGGCCGAGCTCGCGGCCGTGGCGGGAGTCGGTCCGACGAAGCTCGCGCGGTACGGGACGCAGGTGCTCGACGTGGTTCAGTCGGCCAACCGGCCGTAACCGCCGCCGGTCCACCCGGTTCGGCCTCCGTCCGCGCGGGTAAGGTTCAGAACCGAGGCAACACGCGACGGAGGTGGCATGTCCGAGCAGTCCGAGACGCTGGTCCCCGGAACGGCCACGCCCTTCGACAACGCGCACCCCCCCGACGAGGACTTCCTCGCGGTGTTGTCCCAGGCTCTGGACGTTCTGCGTGCCGAAGGCTTGGACCACGTCGTCATCGGCGGCCTTGCCTCGGCGGCTCTCGGCCGGCCGCGCTGGACGCACGACGTGGACATCTTCGTGCGGTCAGACGAGGCGGACAAGGCCCTGGAGGTCCTGTCCAGGGCCGGGTTCGAGACTCACGAGACCAACCCGCTGTGGCTCTACAAGGCCATCAAGGACGGGGTCGTCATCGACGTGATCTTCAAGTCCAAGGGCGACCTGTACCTCGACGACGAGATGCTGGCCCGCGCCGTCCACGGCGAGTTCAAAGGAGTGAAGCTGCCGCTGGCTCCCCCCGAGGACATCGTCGTCATCAAGGCGGCCGTGCACGACGAGGAGCGGCCTCGCCACTGGCACGACGCCCTCGGGATCCTGATTCGCACCGATCTGGACTGGGACTATCTGCTCTTGCGGGCGCGACACGCGACGAAGCGCGTCCTCAGCCTGCTCATCTACGCGTCCTCAAACGACGTGGTGATCCCCGCCCATGTCATCCGCACGCTGTTCGACCAGGTTTACGGACAGGAGGGATCGTCGTGAGCGACCAGCCCGGTGCGGCGCCCGAGCCGGACGAGTACCTGATCGAGCGCATCCGGTCGGCCATCGCCCAAGACCCGATGCTGGGCGAGCTGGACGTCCACGTCCAGGTGGCGGGGGGCCGCATTTTCCTCACCGGCACCGTCGCCACCCCGGCGCGCCACGCCAGGATCTCGACCGTGGTGGAGGAGTTGTGTCCGGACTGCGAGGTCCGAAACGACATCTCCGTGTCGATGCTGGACGACGCCACGGGAACCGAGTCCATCGGATGATTCGCCTTGCCGCGGTGGGCGACGTCCACTTCGGGGAGGACTCGGCCGGGACGCTACGCCCGCACCTGAAAGACCTGTCCGAGCGCGCCGACGTCCTGCTTCTGGCCGGAGACCTGACGCACGTGGGCCGTGCAGCCGAGGGAGCAGTCCTGGCGCGCGAGCTGTCCGGATTGGGCGTGCCCTGCGTGGCGGTGCTCGGCAACCACGACTACCACCTCAACGAGCAGGACGAGATCCGGCACCTGCTGACCGAATGCGGAGTCCGGGTGCTCGAGGGGGAGACGTGCGTACTGGACGTCGGTGGACAGCGCCTCGGCATCGCCGGGACGAAGGGCTTCGGAGGCGGCTTCGCCGGCGCCTGCGGCTCAGACTTCGGGGAGCCCGAGATGAAGGCTTTCATCGAGCACACGAAGCTGCACGCGTCGCGGCTCGAACAGTCCCTGCGCTCGCTTGACGCCGACCGTCGAATCGCGCTCCTGCACTACTCGCCCATCGAGGGAACGCTTCACGGCGAGCGCCTGGAGATCTACCCGTTCCTGGGCAGCTACCTGCTCGCCGAGGCGATCGACCGCGCAGGCGCGGACATCGTGTTCCACGGGCACGCCCACGCAGGCACGGAGAAGGGCGTGACGCCGGGAGGAATCCCGGTGCGCAACGTGTCCCAGCCGCTGATCCGACACGCGTTCAACCTGTATGTGCTGGACGGGGAGGCGTCGCCCGAAATGGCCCAGACGTCCGGGGGCCGGACTTCCGAGTGACTCCTCAGAGGGTGGACTCCGGGCGGTAGGTGCCCCACTCGTCCCGAAGGACACCGCACACCTCGCCCAGCGTGGCCATCTTCGCCAAGGCGTCCTTCATGACGGGCAGCAGGTTGTCGGCGCCTCGGGCGGCGTCGCGGACGTCCTCCAGGCTCTGCTTCACTCCCCCCTGGTCCCGCGTCGCCCGGAGCCTCTCGAGCTTGTCGGTCTGCCGGCGCTGGAGGGCCGGGTCCAGACGCAGGACCTCGATCGGCTCGTCCTCCGGGATTACGAACTTGTTCACCCCGACGACGACCTGCTCGCCGGACTCCACGCTCTTCTGCTCCCGGTAGGCCGACTCTTCGATCTCGCGCTTCATCCAGGTGATCGACTCGACCGCCCCCCCGCGCTCCTCGACCTGATTCAGCAGCGCCTCCGCTGCCGTCTCGACGTCCGCCGTCAGCCGCTCGACATAGTAGGAGCCGGCGAGCGGGTCCGCCGTGGAGGCGACGCCGGTTTCGTGTCCGAGGACCTGTTGCGTCCGCAGGGCCAGGCGCGCCGAGCGGTCCGTCGGCAGGCCCAGGGCTTCGTCCAGGGAGTTGGGGTGAAGTGACTGCGTCCCGCCCAGCACCGCGGCCATCGCCTGGTACGCCACGCGGACGACGTTGTTCTCCGGCTGCTGTGCGGTGAGGGTGGCGCCGTCGGTCTGGGTGTGAAAGCGCAGCATCCATGACTTGGGGTCCTTTGCCCCGAACCGGTCGCGCATGATCCGCGCCCACAGCCGGCGCGCCGCGCGGAACTTCGCGACCTCTTCGAAGAAATCGTTGTGACAGCCCCAGAAAAAGGACAGCCGCGGCGCGAACTTGTCCACGTCGAGCCCGGCGGCTACGGCCGCCCGGACGTACTCGCACGCATCGGCGAACGTGAAGGCGACCTCCTGGACCGCGGTGCTGCCGGCCTCGCGCATGTGGTACCCGGAGATCGAGATCGTGTTCCAACGCGGCAGGACCTTCGCGCAGTAGGCGAAGGTGTCGGTGATCAGACGCAGGGCGGGCTTCGGCGGGTAGATGAACGTCCCGCGCGCGATGTACTCCTTCAGGACGTCGTTCTGGATCGTCCCGCCAAGCTTCGACGGGTCGGCCCCCTGTTCCTCGGCCGCCAGCTCGTAGAGCAGCAGCAGCATCGCCGCGGGCGCGTTGATGGTCATGGACGTCGTGACCTGCTCCATCGGGATGGCGGAGAACAGGGTCCGCATGTCCTCCAGCGAGTCGATGGCGACTCCGACCTTGCCCACCTCTCCTTCGGCGGACGGACTGTCGGAGTCCAGCCCCATCTGGGTCGGCAGGTCGAAGGCGACGCTGAGTCCGGTCTGGCCGTGCTCGAGCAGGTACCGGTAGCGGGCGTTGGACTCCTCGGCGGTCCCGAAGCCCGCGTACTGGCGCATCGTCCACAGGCGGCCGCGGTACATGTCCGGGTAGACACCGCGGGTGTACGGGTACTCACCGGGGAGGCCGAGGCGCTCCTGGAGGCCGAGGTCCTCCACATGCTCTGCGGTGTACACGGGCTCGACTTGGAACCCCGAGGAGGTCTGCTTGCGCTCGGTCACGAAAAGATCGTAGACGCCGCTGCGCGAAGGCGACGTCAGGGGGAGAGCAGAGACTCGATGAGCGATCGGTCGTCGGGAAGCAGTCCCACCTCCGGCAGGCGGCGCAGCAGCTCGTCCCAGTGACCGGCGGGCGACTGCAGCGCCACTCGCAGAAAGTCGCGGGCCTCGTCCACCTTGCCCTCGCCGGCGAGCATCACGCCGCGCCAGAAGCTGAACTCGACGTTGCCCGGGACCGACTGCTGGGCCCCCGCATACTCCGCCGCGGCGCCTTCCGCGTCGTCTGCAGCGAGCAGGTCGTCGCCCCGGTTCATCCGGTCGTAAGCGCGCTTGACCGCGACCAGCCGGCGGAGCTCGCCGAGCGGGTCCGGTGAGTCGTCCACGCGGACGTCGAAGATCCGGTCGACGTACGGGCGGCCTGTGGGGCTGCCTGCTACGACGAGCAGGGCGGCCGACTGGCGACCCCGAATGTCCCCGCCCTCGGACTCCGCGGCGTCCAGCGCGTCCAGCAGCCGGGAGGTGAGGTCACCGGTGGAGGCCGAGAACGCTGCCGCCATCGCATCCGGGACCGTCGGCCGCAGCATCATGTTCGCCTGGACGCTGAACTGGTCGCCCTGCACGTGACCTGCCTCGCGAATGCTCATGGACCCGGTGTGCACCGCCGTGGCACCGGACGCATCGACCATCGCCACCTGCCGTCTGGGGGCCGACTCATCGGCTGCCAGCAGCGCCGCCAGAGCAGCGGACACCGGCAGGCCCCCGGCCATCAGCTCCAGACCGAGGGGACCGTAGGACGCCTCGGCGAAGGCCTGGGTCGCGACGGCCCCGACACCGGACTTCGCCCACGGCACGATCGACCCCACGGAAAACCAATGCGACTGGACCGCCACACCCATCTGGCCGGTCCCGGCATCGCGCGCCACGATCGAGTACGTCAACGTTCCTCCACTTCATTTCTTCCGTGTGATTTGAGCCAGCGTTGGGTATCAGTTTGGGCGATGAGGTTCGGACGCTTCGAAATGCAGCCGCTCGGCGGCGGCGCAGGCTGCCTGACGATGATCGTCGTGTCGATCGTGCTCTCGGTCGTCGGTACGATCGTTCTGAACATCCTGCTTCGGCTGTTCTAGGGGCGCCCTGTGGCTCGGCCGGACGTTCTGCCGGCCGCCAAGGCACAGACCTCGTCAACCGACAACGTGGCCCCCGATGCGGACGTCTGCTCGAACTCTTCTGGGGCCAGCTGCGCCCGCAGCTCGTCCAACTCCCGCTGGGCGCGGACCGCATTCTTTTCCTTGAGCAGTCCCAGCCCCCGTTCGGGGAGTGCCAGCGCAGCCGTCAGGACGCAGACAGCTCCCCTGTGGTCGCCTTGGCGACGCATGGCCGCGGCCGACGTGAGCAGCAGTTCCGGCAGCAGCACGGTCCCCCTGTTCCGTGAGAAGGCCAGCGCCTCTGACAGCCGGGGCCGCGCTGATTCGACGCTGCCTTCGAGCAGGTCGAGCTGTGCGAGGTCCATCAGTACCTCGTCCACGTCGGAGTCAAAACCCCTACGGACCTCCAGGCACTCTTCAAAGCACCGTCTCGCCTCGGCCATGCCGCCGAGCGCGAGGTGGGCGCTCCCCATTCCCCGAAGGACGTTGCCGACACCCGACTTGTGTCCGATTTCCTGGAGCTGATCCAGCGACTGGCGGTACACGACCAATGCCGCTTCGTGATCCCCGGCTATTTGCTCGATGTTCCCGAGGCCCTGCAGCGCGTTCGCTGTTCCGCTCAGGTCGCCGATCTCCCGAAATATCTGGAGGGCCTGGTGGATCAGGTCACGAGCCCGATCCAACTCCCCCAAGCGGCGCAGGGCGTCGGACAGCCCCCTCATGGAAGTTGCGGTCCCTTTGGCGTCTTTCATCTCGCGCCGGATGTTCAGCGACTCTTCGAACAGCTCCGCTGCCTGCTCCAACCGTCCGGTGTCCATCAGCACGCGAGCCAGACCGTTCGTGGAGGACGCGACGCCCCGGGGGTCCTTAACCGACTGCCGGAGTGCGATTGCCTCCCGGTAGTACAGCCCGGCTCGCAAATTGTCCCCGAGTTGAGAAGCCAGAAGTCCCAGGTTGTGCAGGCACACGGCCACCCCCGCCTCGTCGTCGAGGCTGCGCCTGGCCTCCAGCGCCCGCTCGTAAAAGTCTCGGCTCTCCTCGAAGCTGCCCATCATGTTGGCGAGGCCACCGAGAAGATTGGCCGCGTATGCGACTTCGGCCGTCGCCCCGGTGTGTTCCGCTATGGACAGCGCTTCCAGAGCCAGTTCCCGCGCCTGCTCGTACTGCCCCATCTCGGCAAGGAAACTGCCCCGGTTGCCCAGCGCCCTGGCTCTCAGGGGGGTCGGGTCCTTGGCCCGTTCCACCGCCCGTGCCATCTGCTGCTCTCCTTCGCGAAGAAGCCCGCGGAAGTGCCAGAAGTCGGCCGAATGCATGGTCATCGCGAGAGCCTTCCCCTCGCAACCCGGCTGTGAGTTCAGCCAGTCCAGCGCTGCGCGGAGGTTCTCCTGATCCGGGTCCGCGCGCCGCATCCACTTCGCCTGATCCGCTGACCGCAGCCCCCGCCGGACTTCCGCCGCCAATCCGGCGTAGTAGTCGGCGTGACGCTCCAGGGCATCGTCCTGGGGATCCAGCAGCTCCAGGGCAAACTCGCGAACAGTCTCGAGCATGCTCAGGCGCGGCTCCGCGTAGCTCTCCTCTTTCCGGATGAGGTTCTTCGAAGCCAGTGATTCCAGGATCTGTCCGGACTGGTCGCCGCAAACCACACGAGCCGCTTCCACAGTGCAGCCGCCGCGGAACGCCGACATGGCAACGAACGCCCGCTTCTCGTCGTCATCCAACAGTTCGACACTCCACGCGATGGTCGACCGGAGCGTCCTCTGGCGTTGCGGGAGGTCGCGAGGCCCGTGCGTCAGCAGGTCGAGTCTGCGTTCCAGCATGGCGCCCAACTCCGCCGGCTCATGGTTCCGGATCCTCGCCGCCGCCAGCTCGACGGCCAGGGGCAGGCCCTCCAGTCGCCGGCAGATCCCGGCGACGTGCGGCACGTTCTCATCGGTCAGCTGGAAGTTCGACCGCGCATCCTTCGCCCGTTCCACGAACAGCCGAACCGAATCGACGGACTCCAGCTCCTCGGCCCACCGGACCTGTTGCCCCGGCACCGCCAGCGGTTCGACGGGCAGCTCCTTCTCCCCCCGCAGGTGCAGGACCTCCCGGCTGGTGGCCAGCACCTTGACGTCGGGGGCGGCGGCCAGTAGCGCCGCCACGTCATCGGCTGCTTCGACGACCTGCTCGAAGTTGTCCAGTACGAGCAGGACGGTCCTGTCGGCCAATGCCGTCGCCAGTGTGTCTCGCACGGTTGCCCGTGCGGACTGCCGCACCCCAGCCGCCGCCGCTACCGCCGGCAGGACCCGCTCCGGTTCGGTCACCGCCGACAGGTCCACAAACCAGACGCCGTCCCAGAACCTCCCGAGCAGGTTGCGGGCGGACTCGAGCGCAAGCCGGGTCTTGCCGATCCCGCCGGGTCCCGTCAGCGTCACGAGCCGGACATCTCCCTGCCCGAGCAGGTCCGTGAGAAGCCGCAGCTCGCGTTCCCGCCCCACCAGAGCCGTCGGTGGTGCCGGGAGGTTGTGGTGGTGCGGGTCCAGCGCGACCGGGGGCGGGAACTCGGCCGGAAGGTCGGCGTGGGCGAGCTGAAAGACCCTCTGGGGACCGGGCATGTCCCGGAGGCGGTGGGGGCCGAGGTCCACCAGCGATGCCCGTGGGGGCAGATGCGGACTGACCACTTCAGCCGTCGCCTCCGACAGCAGGACCTGTCCTCCGTGGGCCGCGGCGCGCAACCTCGCGCAGTGATTGACGTCAACGCCGTAGTAGTCGTCATCGCGGTGGTCGGCCCGGCCGCTGTGGACCGCCATCCTCACGCGGAGCGGGATCGCTCCCGGCCACTGCTCGCCGTGGAGCGCGATCTGCGCCTGGAGCGCCGCCACCACCGCCGAGGGTGCATCAGGGAACACGGCGAAGATGCTGTCGCCCTCACCCTTGCTGCGGATCACCCGGCCGCCGGCTGCCTCCACCGCGCAACCGATCACCTCCTCGTGGCGTGCGAGAGCGGCGCCCATGGTCTCGGGGTCGCGCTGCCACAGCCGCACGCTTCCCTGGATGTCCGTGAACAAGAAGGTGGCCGGCGCCTCTGGCATCGCCCCGCAAGTCTGCCGAAGTCGAGGGGACGGGGGCGGGAGGGAGTAGACAGCTTCGAGATCGTGTGATAAAAACATCACATGCAGGACGAGGTATGGCGGGCGCTGGGAAGCCCCCATCGGCGCAGGCTGCTCGACCTGCTCGCCGCCGGCCCCCGGACCACCGGCCAGCTGGCGGAGGCGGTGCCCACGCTGTCGAGGTTCGCCGTCATGCAGCACCTGGACGTGCTTTCGGAAGCGGGGCTCGTGCTCGTCCGCCGGGAAGGCAGGCACAGGTTCAACCATCTGAATGCCGTCCCGCTGAGGGAGGTCTACGAGCGGTGGGTCAGCCGATTCGGGGACGCGGCGGCAGGCCGAGCCGTCGCGCTAAAGCGGTACGTGGAGGAACAAGGAGGAGGAGACATGCCGGTAGTTGAAGAGCAGGTCGCGAGGGTCGTCCACATAGAAAACGAGCTGCGCGTGCACGCCCCGCGGGAGAAGGTGTGGCAGGCGCTGTGTGACGAGCAGCACAAGTGGTACCCCCACAACTACGGCGGCGAGAGACTGCGGCGCATTGTGTTCGAGCCACGCGTGGGCGGCACCTGCTACGAGGACTGGGGTGACGGACGCGGCATCTCCTACGGAACCGTCAAGTACTTCGACCCGCCCAACAGCTACTGCCTGATGGGCAGCCTGCGCGGCGGAACGACGCTCGAGCACTGGTACGAGCTGAGTATCGACGGGGACCAGACCGTGGTGAAGCAGTCGATGTACGCGTTCGGCCCCATCACCGAGGAGGGGGCCGAGGGGATCCGGACGCACGGGGACCTGTCCCGGTTTGAGAAGAACCTGCGCGACTGGGTGGAACGCGGTGAGGCCGTCGGTTCCTAGAGGAGGCACTCCGTTGGGGTCGCTCTGGAAAAAAAGGAACCGGGCCCTGGGGAGGCCCGGTTCCACGCTGCTGAGGGGGTGCGCTCACTGAATGAAACGTATGGGGGCGCCCGAGCCGTCGCCCCCACCCATATCCAATTCCGCACCTGAGGCGTTTCTCGGACGTAAGGCGCAGCAGCCGGGCTCGGAAGAAATCCCCAAAGCCGGGAAGGATTTCGGACCGGAAGCGCGAATACATAGCTAAATTCCGAAGATGTGAATGGGGAGCAGCGCTCAGAAAGACCGCGGTCTGGGGCCGCGGTCTTTTCTCTTTGCCCGGAAAGGGGGGAACCGGGCCCTGGGGAGGCCCGGTTCCGGATGCTGCTGAGGGGGTGCGCTCGACAGGTGAAACGGGGTGGGCCCCGGGAGCCGTCGGGGGGCCTTTTGATCGGCCGGTGCGGCAGACACGATGCTTCGGGCAGCCTCGTCCAAAAAAGTTTCCGACCAAAAGAAGGAATCCCGGCCCGGCCGCAGAACTCATAGGCAGATCTCGAAGAGGTGTATGGGGAGCAGCGCTCAGAAAGACCGCGGTCTGGGGCCGCGGTCTTTTTTTTTGCCCGGCAAGGGGGGAACCGGGCCCTGGGGAGGCCCGGTTCCGGATGCTGCTGAGGGGGTGCGCTCGACAGGTGAAACGGGCTGGCCTCCGACAGCCGTCGGGGGGGCAGGAAGCAGCCCCGTGGGCGGCGAAGCATTCGCAGATGCCGAAAAGGTGCCGGAAGCCCACCGCGGTCAGCCTGCTCATTTCCCTGGCGGTCATGATCACGTCCGTTCCGGCGACCGGTGCGGACCTGCCGGGGGTTGGGGTGCCGCACCAGGCGCGCTGGGCCCCCTGGAGGGATCTGCTGCAGGTGCCTCCAGCCGACCTTCCGCAAGCGGTC
>DATLNZ010000201.1 GCA_035536535.1 Actinomycetota bacterium
TCGTCCTCGGCCACGAAGTTCGCCACTCCGGACTTCGACGCGTGCGTCATCGCTCCGCCGAGTTGCTCGATGGTCACGTCCTCGCCCGTCACGGCCTTCACGACATCGGGGCCGGGGATGCCCAGGTTGGAGGTGCGCTTGACCATGTAGACGAAGTCGGTCATGGCGGGGGAGTAGACGGCGCCGCCGGCGCAGGGACCCGCGATCACCGAGATCTGCGGGATGACCCCGGACGACCTGACGTTGCGGTCGAAGATGTAGGCGTAGCCGGCCAGCGACACGACGCCTTCCTGGATCCGGGCGCCGCCGGAGTCGTTGATTCCGATGACGGGGGCCCCGGTCGCCGCTGCGAGGTCCATGACCTTGCAGATCTTCTCCGCGAACACTTCCCCGAGGGTCCCGCCGATGAACGTGAAGTCCTGCGAGAAGACGAACACCTGCCGCCCGTCCACGCACCCCCACCCCGTGACGACGCCGTCGCCGTCCGCACGCCGCTTCTCGAGGCCGAATCCGTGGGCGCGGTGACGCGCGAGCAGGTCGGTCTCGCGGAAGGTGCCCGGGTCCAGCAGAAGGTCTATGCGCTCGCGTGCGGTGAGCCGCCCCCGGTCGTGCTGGCGCTGGACGGCCTCGGCCCCCTGGCCCTCCAGGGCCTTGGCCTTGCGCGCCCGAAGCTCCTCGATGCGCTCGGCCATCGTGTGGGTGCGAGGAGTTGGAGGTGCGGGGGCGTTGTCAGGCATCGGGTCGCGTCCCGTAGACGCCCCAGGCCGCGGCTGGAGCCGCCACCCCACCCGCCGACTCGTACGGCCGCAGCACGTCGGCCGTGGCGGACAGCGCGGCCTTCTGAGCCTCCGGGTCCGCCTGGTCGTACAGCTGTCCCATCGGCCCCGTTTGCAGCAGGATGGCCGCTGCCTGCTCCGCGGTAACGGCTTCTGGCACCCGAAGTTGGATGTCGATCGGCTCCAGCTCGACGGAGGTGAAGCCGCTGTTCTCCAGCAGCCGGCGCGTCCTGTCCGCATCGGCGAGGGCGAAGGGTCCCGGGGCCTCGGGGGCCGGGATGTCCGGCATGCCCAGGTGCGGTGCCGAGGCGATTACCGGCTCGAACATCCACGGGTTGCGCGAGACGTCCTGCCAGCAGCTGAACCCGAGCCTGCCGCCCGGCCGCAGGGCGCCGCAGATGTTGGCGAACGCCGCTGCGGGATCGTCGAAGAACATCACGCCGAACCTGGAGAAGGCGGCGTCGAAGCCGGTTCCCAGATCCGCCGTCTGCGCGTCGGCCTCCAGGAACGTGATCCCCTGCCCCGCCTGCTGCCTGGCCAGGTCGAGCATGGGCCGTGAGATGTCCACGCCCACGACCTCTCCTGCCGGACCCACGTGGTGCGCGAGATCGCGGGACGTGGCCCCGAACCCGCACCCCACGTCCAGGATCCTTTCGCCGGGAGCCGGCGAGATCCGGTCCATCACTGCAAGGCCGAACGGACGGGCGGTCCCGTCGAAGTGGCTCTGGTAGCGAACCCACCTCGGCCCCCTCTGTTCGTTCCAGTTCTTGATCTGCTCGAGGTTCGGCATCGGATGAGCCTAGCGGCCCCCCCCGGTCTGCAGCGCCCGCGTCAGGACGCGGGTGAACGTCCGCATGGCCTGCTCGGGCAGCTCGGGGCGTCCCGTCCACATCACGTAGCGCATGCCGAGGAAGTCGGCCATGCCCATCAGGCACCACGCCAGTCCCTCCGGGTCGACGCGCGGGAGCTCGCCTTCGTCGATGGCGCGGGTCAGGCCCCGGGCGTAGTCGGCGGCCAGGTCCCGGTACCAGTTGCGGTGGACCTCCGCGTCCACGAGCTCGGTCTGCCAGATGATCTGGTTGGTGTAGGGGTGCTCGGCCAGCCAGCGGAACCACTCCTGGAATCCGGCCCCCTCGATCATCGTCCGTGACGACAGTCCGTCGACGGCCCTGTTCAGCCGCGACCGCACCTCGTGCGCCCTCGCCTGGGCCAGGTGGACGAGCAGTTCGCCGCAGTCGGCGAACCTCGCCGACAGCTGCTCCGGGGAGGCATCCGCCGCCTCCGCGACCTCGTCCAGCGTCACGCGCTGGAAGCCGCGCTGGCCGAACAGCCGCTCGGCTTCGTCCAGGACCCTGGCCATCACCTGTTCGTCCATCACCTCTCCACCAGCTCGATGAGCACACCGGACGACGACTTCGGATGGACGAAGGCGACCCGGTGCCCGCCCCCTCCGATGCGCGGTTTCTGGTCGATCAGCTCGCCGCCCCTCTCGGCCACCCGAGCCATGGCCGCCTCGATGTCGGGGACGCGAATGCAGATGTGGTGCAGCCCCTCGCCCCGGCGCTCGAGGAACCTCCCCACGGTGGAATCGGCGTGAGTCGCGGACAGCAACTGCAGATGGCTGTTGCCCACCCGCAGCATCGCCTCGACCACGCCGTCGGATTCGATGGTCTCCACCCGGTCGGGCTCCAGGCCCCACACCGTGGCGAACGATTCCAGGGCGTCGGTCAGCGACCGCACCGCGATCGCGATGTGGTCCACGCGCAGGTCCTTGGCGAAGTCGTCTGTCATGGGTCCGTCCACAGCCATCCTCATATACTTGGGGCTCCCGCCGCGAGCGCCGCGCTTGAAGGAGGCTGCCGTGACCGAGTCCGTGATCGTCTCCGGTTCCCGTACTCCCATAGGAAAGTTCTCCGGCGGGCTGGCCGGCTTTTCGGGGGCCGAGCTCGGCGGCTTTGCGATCACCAGGGCCCTGGCGGACTCGCGGCTGGACCCATCCGAGGTGGACTACGTCGTGATGGGACAGGTCCTGCAGGCCGGGACCGGACAGATCACGGCGCGGCAGGCCGCCGTACGAGCCGGGATCCCCATGACGGTGCCGGCGGTGACCGTCAACAAGGTGTGTCTTTCCGGCCTCAACGCCGTTGCGCTGGCCGACCAGCTCATCCGGGCCGGTGAGGTCAAGCGAGTGGTGGCCGGTGGAATGGAGTCGATGACCAACGCGCCGTACCTGTTTCCGAAGGCGCGCTTCGGCGCCCGCATCGGCAACGCCGAGCTGATCGACTCGATGATGTACGACGGCCTGTTCTGCGCCTTTGACCGCAAGTCGATGGGCGAGGCGACCGAGGAGTACGGGGCGAGGTTTGAGCTGTCTCGCACGGAGCAGGACGAGTGGGCGGCGCGGTCGCACGCCAAGGCTTCCAAGGCGGCCGAGTCGGGAGCCTTCGACGCCGAGATCGTTGCGGTAGAGGTCCCTCAGCGCAAGGGGGATCCCGTCGTGGTGGACCGCGACGAGGGGATGCGTCCGGACACGACGGTCGACTCGCTGGCGAAGCTCAAGCCGGCTTTTTCCAAGGACGGCACCATCACTGCCGGAAACGCGTCCCAGATCTCCGACGGCGGTTGCGCGATGGTGGTCATGTCGCGCGAGGAGGCCGACGCGCGCGGAGTACAGCCGCTGGCCACCGTCGTCGCCCACGGCATGGTCGCCGGACCCGACGCGTCCCTTCACGACCAGCCGTCGCGCGCGATCAAGGCGGCGCTGGCCAAGGCCGGGCTCCAGGAGTCCGACCTGGACGTGGTCGAGATCAACGAGGCGTTCGCCAGCGTGGCGCTGGTGTCCGCGCGGGAGCTGAACGTGGACCCGGAGTCGATCAACCCCAACGGAGGCGCGATCGCGCTCGGACACCCCATCGGCTGCTCGGGGGCCCGTCTGGTTTTAACGCTGGCGCACGAGCTGCGCCGGCGGGGTGGGGGAGTGGGAGCGGCAGGTCTGTGCGGCGGCGGGGGCCAGGGAGACGCCCTGATTATCCGCGTCTGAGGGGTTCAGGGGGCGTCGATCCGCTCGAACCGTCTCCCGGCCACCAGGAACAGCAGCCACACGGCGACCCAAGACACGACGACGCCCACGGCCGCGATTACGCCCACTGCCGGGTGGCGGAGAAGGTGCGTGCTGGAGCTCCCGAGCGACGCCACGACCCAGGCCACGAGCGCTATGTGTGCGGCGCCGAAGGTCATTGAGGCCAGGGTGTTCGCGAGGAGAGTCCACCACTTCATCCTCGGCGTCTCGTCGCGGAAGTCAACGCCGAGCGCTGAAGCCGAGACGTTGATCAGGGTCGACCCGAGCACGAGCCAGAGGCCCAGGGCGGCCGCTCCTACGGCACCTGTGAAACCCCATCCTCGGCGGACGGCTACGGCAAGTGCGGCAAGAGCCGCAGGAGCTGCAGCGAGCAAGCCATGGGCCACGAATTTCCCGGCGAGGATGTCGCGGCCGCGGAGCGGACATCCCTTGAGGAGGGCGAAGTTGCGGCTCTCGAAGGAGAAGCTCTGACTGCCGATTCCCCCCAGAACGGCTACCAGGAAGGCCAGGTTAGGCAGCGATGACAGCCCGTGGTGACGGACCCGCATCGCGGAGGCGAACAGGAACGCGAACAGGACGAGCGGCATCAGGAACTGAGCGAAGGCAGAAGGGTTCCTGACGTAGGTGCGCCAGTCCTTGAGGACGATCGCCCGGACCTGAGGCGGGAGCGTCCGGGTCCATGCCTCGGCGCGGGTCCTGCGGATGGCCCGCACGGGCGCATCCTGGATGTGTCCCCAGCTGGTGGCGAACGTCGAACGGAAGACGGTCGTCGTCGCCAGACCCAGTGCGGCGATAGCGGCTGCCAGGAGCAGGCCGCTCATCGCCACCATCGTCCATTCCCGATCGAGCGGCCCGAAGGCGAAGGTGACGGGCCAGCTGGTGGGGAACCACATGAGGGCCCGGCCGAGGCGCTCCGCGCTGTCCGAAAGGCCGGCGCCGGCCCGTGGCCTTCCCATCGAAACCGACCTGAACGCCACCATCGTCATCACCACCGAGCCCAGCGGCAGCAGGCTGATCGCCATGTGCAACCTGCGGGGTGGAACCAGACGAGTGAGAAGCATCGAGATCAGTGCTCCTGTAAGCAGCGTCATCAGCCCCAGCGCTGCCACCGCCGGGAGGGCCAGAGCCGCCGCCGCAGGGCCGCTTCGCGAGTACCCGTACAAGGCGGCGACACCGAGCGCGGAGGCGAGACTGACCGGAGCGAAGGATGCTGCCTTTGCCATGTAGCCCCAGAACAGGCTCCCCAGTGGAACTGGAGCCGCCAGCAACAGCTCCAGGTCAGGGGCGAGATACAGGTGGAGGCCCAGCTTGAACCCTGACGACACCATCACCAGTCCCCCCACCGCGAACACCGCCAACACCACTCCGTCTGATCCTGGGGTACTGGCGCGCGCGATCGGCAGGATCAGCGAGAGGACGAACCCGATGAA
>DATLNZ010000202.1 GCA_035536535.1 Actinomycetota bacterium
CCTACGGCGACCGCGCGGAGGCATACGAGCGCGTGGCGCTTGAGATTCGGGACCTGGTCTCGGCCCTCGCCGCGCAGCTGGAGTCGCGAATGGCGGGAGCCGCCCGTTGAAGCAACCGGCCCCGAGGTACGCCCGCTCCGTGGCCGCCTGGGCGGTGCTGCTCGTAACGACCCTGTGCCCGGCCCCGGCGGGGGCCCAGGAGTCGCCGCCCCCTCCGGAAGGGCCGGTTGCCACCGAGCCACCGAGGGGCATCCAGCCGGTCCTGGGAGCAACGTCGGCCATGCTCGTCGACCTCAAGACCTCCAAGGTCCTGGTCGGCAGCAATGAAAAGGTCGTCCTGCCGCCTGCGAGCCTGACGAAGATGGTGACGGCGCTGGTCGTCCGCGACAGGTACAGGCTCGATGACGTGGTCACCGTGTCGCCGGCGGTGCTGCAGGTGACGGGCAGCAAGCTCGGCCTCGAGCCGGGGATGCAGTTCACCGTCGAAGACCTGCTCCACGCGCTGATGCTCAAGTCGGCCAACGACGCGGCGACCGCCCTGGCCGCGCACGAGCTGGGCGGGATCCCGCACTTTATCGAGCTCATGAACGCCAAGGCGCGCGCCGTGTCGGCTCTCGACTCCAACTTCGTGAACCCGCACGGCCTGGACGCGGCCGGACACGTCTCGACCGCCTGGGACATGGCCCTTTTCGGACGCCAGGTCCTCGCCGACCCGGTCCTGGCGGACATCGTGTCCACCAGGGCCTACACGATGCAGTGGCCGGACGGCACGAATCGCACCTTCGACAACCACAACAAGCTGCTGGACCGCTACTCGGGCACGATCGGCGTGAAGACCGGGTTCACAAACCGGGCGGGCCGGTGCCTGGTGGCCGCCCTGCAGACCCGCGACGGCATGGCGCTGTCGGTGGTGATGCACTCTCCGGATCACTATCGGGAAACCGCCGCCCTGTTCGACTACTTCAAGGAGCGCCCCCCGGTCATCACGGCGACCGAGGAGGGCTCGGGAGAAGAGCAAAAGCCCCTCGAGCTGAGCACACCCCGCCCGCTGCGCCGCGCCACCGAAGGCCGCTCCAAGGCAGCGGCGGCACCCCTGGGAGCCGGGCCCGATCGCGCGGCCCCCGTGGCCAAGGCGGCGCTCATGGCCCTGCTGGCGGCAATGATGCTGCTGACCCTCCAGCGGCCGCGCCGGCTCAGCGACCTGGCCGAGGCTTCGCAGTTCCACCCCTACCTGGAACCCCTGGCAAAACGCGAGGGCCACATCGGGAAGGAAAAGTAGCCTCGGCGCAGAACACCTGTGGCAGCAAGGGTTCGCTCACGAAACACAACGTCACAGCTGAGGGACATATTGCGACGCTACGCGACAATTCTCGCGGTCATGGCGCTCGTGGTCGCGGTGGCTCCGGCCGCCAGGGCCTCGGGGTTCGTGCCCGCAATCCACGACGTATTCGCTGAGCCGGGCTTTCTGCCGGGCGGCGGCTCCCCCGGCCACGGCTCCTCCGGAGACGATCACGGGCCCCCTCGCGGTGGCGGAGGGGGAGGCGAGCCCGAGTCCACCCCCGGCCCCAACAGCAACCCCATCGACCCGTACGCCGAGCCCCTGGAGTACATCGAGATCCTCATCGTCCCCAGCGCGGTGGGGCCGCAGTTTCTCTACAACGGCGCTCCACGCCACCCCATCCAGCCGGTCATCGGCCGCGACAACGACGCTTTGATGGGGCCTCTCGGCTACTTCAAGGTGGCGCCTCAGAAGCCGGTGACAACACAGGTGTTGCCGAGGACGTATTGGGTGCGGTCGATCCAGAACCTCGACTCCAAGGCGCACACGGTCGTGCCGTGCACGGCGGACAGGGAAAGCGACAGGTGCAGTATCGCCGGGGGGCTCTACGGGTATCCGCTGGCTCCTGGCGAGACGATGATGTTCCATGACCCGGCCACCGGCCGCGACGGAGCCTTCCCTCCCGAGCCCATGTCGCTCGACCAGACCCACTACATGACTGTGTCGGACGACCGCCACGCCCGCGCCGCGTTCATCCTCGAGTACTACGACCTGAAGTAACCCGGCCCCGGTTCATCCGGGCCCCGGTCCTCGCGGGCCCCCGGTGCCGCACTGGGCCCTGTTGGACGCGCACCAACCTATCCTTGAGCCGTGCGGCGCCTGCTGCTCGTCATTCCCCTTGTCGCGGGACTGGTCCTGGTCGGGGTCAACCTGTTCCGGGCGGTCCCCCAGTCCGGCCTCGGCGAACCCGCCCCACGCTTCAGCCTGCCGGACGTGTCCCGCCCGGACCGCAGGCTGGGCCCGGGATCGTTTTCCGGACGCCCCGTCGTCGTGAACTTCTGGGCCTCCTGGTGCGAACCGTGCAGGGAGGAGGCGCCGGAGCTGCGACGGGTGTCGCAGTCCCACCCGGAAGTGGCGTTTTTGGGGGTGAGCATCCTGGACGGACGCCGCGAGGCGCAGGAGTACCTGAAGGAGTTCGGCATCACCTACCCCAGCGTCCGCGACGCCTCGGGCCGCACCTCCAAACGCTTCGGCGTGACCGGGGTGCCAGAGACCGCGTTCCTGGACTCCCGGGGCCGGCTGGTGGGCAGCTACGCCGGCGCGTTCACGGAAGGACAGCTGGACAGGCTCGTCACGGACCTGAAGACGCTCGCGCCGGGGGGCCTGCTTGAGATCTCGGGCAGCGGGCGCTCGCGCCCGGTCCCCTGACGGCAGGCGCGCACCCGTCAAAGGGGGTCGAGGGAGCCT
>DATLNZ010000203.1 GCA_035536535.1 Actinomycetota bacterium
CAATGAAGTACTCGGTACTTATGCATGCCTGATCATCCCCACTGAGGCGACTGAGGCCTACTTAACTGCCAAAGTGACCGACACGCACGGCCAGCCCGTTTACTTCGAGGTGAGCAGTGACAATGGCTCCACCGTAAGACGTTTCTGCGGCGAGACGAGCGGACCCGTCTATTTCAGACCGGGTAGCACGCTCGAGTTCGATGTCGGTTTGAGCAGGGGGTTCGTCCAGCACGATTGTCCGGCCAACAGCATCAAGACGATCGGGACGATCAGGGTCACGCTGTCCAACCTTCCGTAGCTGCCTGAAGTCCAGCAGAAACAGCAAGCCGCCCACGAGGCGATTCCTCCTTCACCTCGATCGAGCGCAGGTCAAGGCGTAGCTGACAGCTGATGAACCCCGCTCATTCAGCCTTGCTCCCGGCAGGTTGCGTACGTCTGAAACTGAGCCCAGAACCGATCCGCGGTGCCAAGAGGCACTCGGGAGCAGCCATGGGAGGCTGCGAAGGGCGGGGAACCGGGACGCAGGCATCCGCCGGCCGCATTTGCTGCGAACGCTATGCAAATACTGCCTCCGCGCGGGACGAGATGACCAAAGTGAGCACTTCAAGCAGCTTTGACCGGTTCCCCCACGTGGGGGAGGGTTTGAACCAAACCGGGATGGGGACCACCAATCTAGTTGCGGGAGAGCCCGCTCCGGACACCCGGGCCGGGCCCCGATGTCGGGTACAGGTAACCGGCCCGCGACGCAGCCGCCGCGAGGAATTTCCGGAGGATCTGTTGTCGGCCGTTGACAACCGTCGCCCTCGTTCGTGCCGGGTGAATCTTCCCGGCCCCCCGGTGAGGCCTGCCCCGTCAGCCGGCCCCTTCTGCGCCACAGGGGCACGCGCTTGACCGCCGACAAGCTGCGGTGGCAGTCCCCGAACGAGGCCGCACCCCGCGACCCCGGCTCCCTGAGGGAGCTCGCCCTTGCCGACCCCGACACGAGCTCCAAGTTCGACCAGCTGACGTCCCTGCAGGACGTGGCGGGGGCCCTGCTGAAGGAGGTCGACCCGAAACGGGTTCTGTCGCTCATCGCTACGCACGCCAAGGAGCTGACGCACGGCCAGACCGCAGCCATCGCCAAGCTGACGGCCCCCGACAAGCTCCGGCTGGACGTCGTGGTCGGGCGAGGCGCCTCAGCGGCGCGCAACGTCGAGGTCGAGGTCGAAGGTTCGATGGCGGGAATCGCGATGATGACCGGCCGCTCGCAACTGGTGCCGGACATCGAGTCCGAAAGCTGGCTCCAGTTCCCGGTTGCCAAGACACTTTGCGCCCGGTCGACCATGATCGCCCCTCTCTGCGGCGAAGCGGGTCCCGTCGGAGTCATCTGCGTCACGCACGGCGAAGCCAACCGCTTTGCCGGCGACGACCTGCGCCTGCTTGACGTGTTCGCCAGCTTCGCCTGCATCGCGCTGCGAAACGCGCACCTGTTCCAGGCTCACCGCGACGCGGCGCAGGCCGAGGCCGAACGGGCCGTTGCGGCGTCCGAGGCCCGGGCCAAGGGCGAGTTGCTGGCGGGGATGATGAGGGCACAGGAAGAAGAAAGGGCGCGCATCGCCAGGGATCTGCACGACGCGGGCGCACAGGCGCTGACGTCCGTGCTCCTCGGGCTCAAGGTGGCGGAGCAGGGACAACCGGGCGAAGACTTCCGCCGCAGGCTCGCCGATTTGCGCGAGGTCACGTCTCAGGCGATCAGAGAGGTCCGTCAGATTGCCGTGGCACTGCGGCCGCCTGTGCTGGACGACCTGGGTTTGCAGGCTGCGCTCAATCGCCAGGCCAACGAATTCCAGACGCGGTCCGGCATCCGCGTACGGGTGCGACTGGCTAAGGACGCTCCGCAACTGCTTCCGGAGGTCCAGACCGCGGTCTACCGGGTGGTCCAGGAGGCCCTGAGCAACGTGGGCAAGCACGCGAACGCCTCCACCGTCTCCGTCACGAGTACGTACGCGAAGGGAACCCTGCGTGTACGCGTGAGGGACGATGGCTGTGGTTTCGACCCCTCGGCCCCCTGCGAGGGACTGGGTATCAAGGGGATGTGCGAGCGGGTGCAGCTGGCCGGAGGACGGTTTCGTGTCCGTTCAGCACCAGGATCGGGAGCCGTCGTGGAGATGGAGTTGCCGACATGACGCGCATCGTGCTGGTCGACGACCACGTCATCGTCCGCAGCGGCGTGAAGCTGTTGCTCGAGCTCAAGGGAGACTTTCGCGTGGTGGGAGAAGCCGGCTCCGGGGAGCAGTTGCTGTCCGAGCTCCCGGAGCTGATGACCGGCCCGGACGAGAAGCGTCCGGACGTGATCGTCCTTGATCTCAAGATGAATGGCATCGGCGGGTTCGAGTCGTGCCGTCGCGTCCGTCAGCAGTGGCCGCTTCTTCCGGTACTCGTGCTCACGATGTCCGACGACCCCAGCCACGTCCGAGAGGCCTTTTCAGCGGGAGCTTCGGGGTACGTCCTGAAGGAGGCCGCCGACATCGAACTGGAGGTGGCCGTTCAGTCCGTGGCGGCCGGGGGACAGTACCTGCTCCCGTCGCTTGGGGCGTCGCTGCTGCAGGCCCCGGAGCCGGATGCCCCCCCGGCGGCAGCCATCCGGACGCCGCAGGGGCTGGACCTGTCGGCGCGCGAAGTGGACGTCCTGAGGCTGGTGGCCCAGGGCTACTCCAACAAGGAGATCGGAGAGGAGCTTTTCATCAGCTCCCGGACCGTCGAGACCCACCGGACCCACATCGCGCAGAAAACGGGCCTGCGCAACCGTTCGCAGCTGGTCCGCTTCGCCCGGGAGTCGGGCCTGGGGTCGGTCGCGGCCGTGGCCTAGGGGGATTCCCTAGGACTCGGCCCCCGCGTCGCCCCGGGCGATTACTCCGGTTGAGGAATATTCCCCGGTGAAGGGTGTGCCGCAGACGGTGCCCTGGGCGATGGTTGATTTGCCGGCGTGTGCGGCGGCACCGGCCTGCGCGTAGCTCCCAGTCGGGTCGGCGTAGGCATAGGGGTAGGCGTCGGGTTCCGGCAGCTGGAGCTTCCAGGTCAAATCGACGTGGCACGTCCCGGTCGTTCCCTCGATCCCCAGAGCTGTGCCGACGAGCCGGGTGTCGCCGGTCGCGGGGTCGATGTAGAACCCGCTCAGTTTGCCGGTGGCGGGGTCGATCTCGGCCCCCCCGATGGGCAGCGTGTTCATGTCGTACGTGCCGCCTTTGCACGGTCCCCCCAGTGAGCATTCCTCGAAGGAGACACGGAAACCAGCGCCGATGTCCGGAGTGGCCTGGACCCCCGGAGTGGTGTCGGCGTCAGCGGCCGCATTCTGCCAGGCGCTGGCATTGACGCTGATCCAGCTCCACGTTCCCCCGCCGTGGGAGGAATGGTGGGTCGACGCGTAGCGGCTCGTGTAGATGGAAGCCCCCACGGAGGCGCCGAACGACGGCAGCCCGGGTCCGGTTGCCACCAGCACCGCCGCCACGGCGGCACCCGCTCCCAGCTTGACTGCCTTGCGAAGCCTCATGACTGCCTCCGTCCATCCTCGATCTGGGATTGCGGGGGATAAAGTGCGACGCTCAGGACGACCGCCCCGAGCAACGGCAGCACGGGGACGTGCCACGTGATGTCAAAAAGACTGTGAACAGCCACTGCCATGCCGCCGGCGGCCCCGGCCGCCCACATCCCTGGAGGCATCCGGCGCCGTGTACGCATCCCGGCGACGACCAGTACAACGAATGCGGACATATTCGCCGCCCCCCCGGCGATTCCCTGCCGCGCCAGCACGCCCAGCGGCTCGCTGTGGATCCAGGTGGCCACCGTCCCGTTCGGCCCCGTCGACCTCGGCCCCGGCAGCGGCGCCGTTGGTCCGACTCCCGTCAGCGGCCGCTCACGCGCGGCGCGCAGCGCCACCCTCCACTCCGGAGAGCGCGTGTCCGACCCGGGGGCCAGCCGGGCGTACGCAAGACGCCGCACCTGCTGCGGCGCCGCCACCATCACGACGGGCACTGCCACCAGCACCGCGATCAGCGCCAGCCTGGGCACCGGCGCCACCGCGCACAGGGCTCCCGCCGCCAGTGCGGCAGCCGCCACCGCAGGCGAGGCGCGCGTACCGGCGATGGACGGCAGCAGTCCCGCGAGCGCCAGGGCCGCCCCCGCGATGGGGGCCGCGAGGTCAAGGCCCAGCCGCCGGGGGCCGACGGTCCAGGCCACGACGGCCAGTCCGGCGACTAATGCCAGCAGCCCGGAGCGGCTGAGCGTGGCGCCGAGTCCGGTCAGAAGGACGAAGCTCGCCGCGGCCGTGTGCCACCGGGGCCAACGCAATGCCCCGGATAGGAGCACCAGAACCAGCACCGCCAGCAGGCACGCGAGCGCGTTGGCGTAGGTGATCGTGGACGCTGCCCGCCACAGTCCCTGCGCGGGCTGCGCGAACGGCACCCGCCGGAACGCAACCCCGGCCCACCCGGCCAGGGCGACGATCGTCCCGCCCGCCACCAGCCAGGACAGGACCGCGCGCCGGACGTCCTCGCCCAGCCGCCGGACCACGAGGGCCGCCAGGCCGAGCACAACGACGACGCGCAGTCCGGTGAGGGAGCCCCGGACGTCGTCCGCGAGGGCCGCCGTCCCGACCAGTGCCGCCGACACGAGAGCCACCGCCACGGAAGTGGGCGCGCGCAGGTCCGCCCACTCCGGGGGCCTGACCGCGAAGGCGACCACGCAGGAAGCCACGACCAGCAGATGGACGAACCTCAGCTCGTCCGCGAAAAAGGCCCCGTGGGCGACGAACGCATACAGCAGCGCCAGGCCGAGCCCCGCC
>DATLNZ010000204.1 GCA_035536535.1 Actinomycetota bacterium
CGACTGCTCCGGCGGATTGGCCGCGGCGATGATCACGACACCCTCCGGCAGCTCGAGGTCGCCCACGACCCGCTCCAGCACGACCCGCAGCAGCGCCGCCTGCACGGCGGGAGGCGCGGTGGAGATCTCGTCCAGGAAAAGGATCCCCTGTCCGGACGAGGCCAGCCTGTGCGCCCACCTGGGCGGCGCCAGCAGCACGCCGCCGTCGATCACGACCGGGAGCCCGGCGAAGTCCGAGGGCTCACGGATCGCGGCGATGACCGTCTCGCACGGCAGGCCGATGGACTCCGCCATCGCACGGATGGCCGAGGTCTTGCCCGTGCCCGGCGCGCCCCACAGAAGGACCGGCACTCGGGCGGCCACGGCCACGCCGAGGGCCTCTGTGATCACATTTTGTCCGGACAAGGTCCACCCCTGGATCGCCGATTAGGACCCCCAGCATGATGCAGCGGCGGCCGCGCCGCTCAAGATCGCCGAAGAGGCTGCGCTACAGGCTGCGGCAGACGCCGGCAAACACACCGGACGCGCGGTCGATTGCAGGGGCGTCCACGTCGGCGTGGGTGACGAAGCGGACGAGGCCCGGCGCGATCAATCCCGCCAGCACTCCCTCCTCGCGCAGCCCGGCGAGCAGGCGCGTGTGATCGACACCCGCGCGCGCGGCATCGAACACGACCATGTTCGTCTGGACGCGGTCCATCGGGACACAGCCTTCCGGAGCCACCTCGGCCAGTCCCTCGGCGAGCCGGCGCGCGTTGGCGTGGTCGGTGTGCAGCCGGTCACGCATCGTCTCCAGACCCACCAGCCCCGCGGCGGCGACGACCCCCGCCTGCCGCAGCGCGCCCCCGAAGATCCGGCGGTACGTCCACGCACGCTCGACCATCTCGGCGGACCCGCACACCAGCGACCCCATCGGCGCGCAGAGGCCCTTGTACAGCGACAGGGTCACCACGTCGCAGTGGCGGGCGTAGGCGGCCGGCTCGGCCCCCGTGGCGGCGCAGGCGTTGAACAGGCGTGCGCCGTCCAGAGCCACGGGCATCCCGGCCTCCCGGGCGACGGCGGCAACGGCGGCGACCTGCTCCGGCTGCCACACGGTCCCGCCGGCGGCGTTGTGCGTGTTCTCCAGCGCGACCAGGACGGTGTCCGGCTGGAAGGGGTCGTCCGGACGCAGGGCCGCGCGGACGTCGTCCGGATCCATCACACCCGCCCGCCCGCCGATGCCCCGGAGCTGGACCTGCGACAGCAGCGCCGATGCGCCGGACTCGTGGTGGATCAGGTGACAGTCGGACTCGCAGATCACCTCGCCGCCGCGCTTGGCGTACACGGCGATGGCAATCTGGTTGGCCATCGTGCCGGTCGGGACGAAAAGCGCTGCCTCCATCCCGAGCAGCCCGGCGGCGGCGTCCTGCAGGCGGTTGACCGTGGGGTCCTCGCCGTAGCAGTCGTCCCCTACCTCGGCCTCCGCCATCGCCCGCCTCATCTCAGGCGTGGGGACCGTGACGGTGTCCGACCTCAGGTCCACCAGCCCGGACGTCACCCTGCCTCCCCGGGCACCGCGCGGTCGTCCTCGCCCGGCAGGGCGAACCACCGGCGCGTGAGGAGGTAGGCCAGGGCCCCGCTGATGACCAGCAGCGCCGCGGGCCCGGCGGCCAGCGCGCGCGACGACACGAGCGTCGCCAGGAGGCCGAGGGTGGCCACGCCGGCGTTGCCGAGGGACACGAGAAGCGCGAGCGTCCGGCCCCACCGCGTAGCGGTCCAGAGCCCGGCCGCACAGGCCCCGAACAAAAGCGCGTAGAACAGGCTCGTGGTCTGGACCTCGCGACGTCCCAGTCCCGTGGCGGCCATGGCGAAAAAGGCGGCCGAAGGCACCGCGAAGACCGCGGCCAGGGCGCGGAACGCCACGCGGTTCGGCACGGGGAGACGGGAGCCGTCAGCCAAAGAAGACTTCCGCCACCTCGAAAAGCTTCGGGTCCACTGTCTTCAGCCGGGCCGTGGCCTCCTCGAGGTCCACCGTCACGACGTCGGTCCCGCGAAGCGCGACCATCACCCCGAAGTTGCGCTCGTGCACCGCGTCGATGGCGGCCACACCGAAACGGGTGGCCAGGACGCGGTCGAAGGCGGTTGGGGTACCCCCTCGCTGCACGTGACCGAGGATCGTCACGCGCGTCTCGAATCCCGTCCGGGCCTCCAGCTCGGCCGCCAGCGTGTTGGCGATGCCGCCGAGGCGGACGTGTCCGAACTCGTCGGTCCCCTGCTCCTGCACGCTCAGCGTCCCCTCCGCCGGAGTGGCGCCTTCGGCCACCACGACGATTGAGAATGTCCGGCCGCGGGCCGTCCGCATCTTCACCCGGCGCGCCACCTCGTTGATGTCGAACGGCCTCTCCGGGATGAGCACGATGTCGGCTCCCCCGGCGATGCCGGCATAGGTGGCTATCCAGCCGGCGTGGCGTCCCATGATCTCCACCACCATCACGCGGTGGTGCGACTCCGCGGTGGTGTGAAGCCGGTCGATGGCCTCGGTCGCGATCTGCACGGCGGTGTCGAATCCGAACGTGTAGTCGGTGCCCGACAGGTCGTTGTCGATGGTCTTCGGCACGCCCACGACGTTGACCCCCTCAGCGGCGAGCTTTGCCGCCGCCCCGAGCGTGTCCTCGCCTCCGATCGGGATGAGCGCCTCGATCTTGTGCGCGCGCAGGTTATCGATCACGCGCGCGGCGCCGTCGGATGTCTTATAGGGATTGGTGCGCGAGGTCCCGAGGATGGTGCCGCCGCGCGGCAGGATCCCGCGGATCGACTCCAGCGTCAGCTGCTCGACATCGCCTTCCATCGGCCCCCGCCAACCGTCGCGGAAGCCCATGATCACGTGGCCGTGGACGTCCACGCCCTTGCGGACGATGGCACGGATGACCGCGTTCAGACCCGGGGCGTCGCCGCCGCCGGTCAGGACTCCCACACGCATTGCCGCACCTCGTCTTCGGACCCGTGAGCGCCCATGATGCCCGCATCGATGCGCCCACCGCAGCCTTTGCACGGAAACCGCGTCGGATAGCATCTGCGGCATGCCGCTGTTCGGACGTCGCGGCGCTCCGAAGGAGCCCGAGCCGCAAGGACCACCGCCCGAGGACCTCGTCCGGCTGTACCTGCGCGGCCAGAACCTCGAGCAGGTTCGCCGGACCGACGAGGCGGTTGCGCTTTACGAGCAGGGGGTCGCGGCCCGCTTCGACGCCGCGGGACCGTACGACCGCCTGATCCATGTCTACCGGACGCGGTCCGCACACGCCGACGTCGTCCGCGTCGCGTCGGCGGCGCTGGAGTTCGTCCGCAGCCACGATGCCAAGCGCGACTGGTACGAGACGGTCCGCCGGGAGGCCGAGGTCCTTCTCGCGCGCCGGCCGGACCCGTCGGGGGCCGAGTTCTAGGCCCCCATGCCCAAGGTCCTGTCGATAGACGCCGGGACCACCGGCGTAACCGTCCTGGTCGTCGGCGAGGACGCGCGCGTGCAAGCAAGCGGCTACCGCGAGTTCCCACAGCACTTCCCGCACCCGGGCTGGGTCTCCCACGACGCAGACCAGATCTGGACGGCGACCGTCGATGCTGCCGACGACGCCATGCGCGGCGTCGCCACCTCCGACATCGCCGCCATCGGGATCACCAACCAGCGCGAGACGGCTGTCGTCTGGGACAGGACCACCGGCAGACCGATCGACCACGCGGTGGTGTGGCAGTGCCGCCGGACGGCCCAGCGCTGCGACGAGCTCAAGACCTCCGGACACGAGCCTCTGATTCGCAGCCGGACGGGGCTGGTGGCCGATGCCTACTTCTCCGGGACGAAGGTCGAGTGGCTGCTGGACAACAACCCCGGCGCCCGCGAGGCGGCCGAGCGCGGGGACCTGGCCTTCGGGACGATCGACTCGTGGCTGGTGTGGAAGCTGTCCGGCGGACGCGCGCACGTCACCGACCCGTCCAACGCCTCGCGGACGATGCTGTTCGGCCTGGAGTCGCTGTCCTGGGACGAAGAGATGCTGCGACTGCTCAACGTCCCGGCCCCCGTGCTGCCGGAGGTGAAGCCGTCCAGCGGACGCTTCGCCGTCACCGACCCCGAGTCGTTTTTGGGCGCGGCGCTGCCGGTGTCGGGCATCGCGGGGGACCAGCAGGCGGCGCTGTTCGGACAGGGCTGCTTCACCCCCGGACGATCAAAGAACACCTACGGCACGGGCTCGTTCCTGCTCATGAACACCGGACCCACGCCCCCGCCCCCCGCCGGGGGACTTCTGTCGAGCGTTGCCTGGACCATCGACGGCCGCACCGACTACACGCTGGAGGGATCGATCTTCGTCACCGGCGCCGCGCTGCAGTGGCTTCGCGACGGCCTGGGGATCATCTCGTCCTACGACGAGGCCGAGCCGCTCGCGAAGTCGGTGGACGAGACGGGAGGCGTCGCCTTCGTGCCCGCGTTCGTGGGTCTCGGCTCCCCCCACTGGGACCAGCGCGCGAGAGGCACGATCGCCGGGCTCACGCGCGGGACGACCCGCGCGCACATCGTCCGAGCCGCGATCGAGTCAATGGCGCACCAGTCCCAGGACGTCATCGAGGCGATGGTGGACGCTGCGGGAGCCGCTCCGAGCGAACTGCGTGTGGACGGCGGGGCCGTCCGGATGGACCTACTGTGCAGTCTGCAGGCGGACCTGTCCGGCATTCCCGTGCTGCGTCCGCAGGTGCGGGAGTCCACGGCGATGGGCGCGGCCTTTCTGGCCGGACTCGCGGAGGGCGTGTGGGACGGCATCGAGTCACTGGACTCGGTGTGGCGACTGGACCGCCGCTTCGAGCCTTCAATGAAGCCGGGGGACAGGCAGGCACACCGGGAACGCTGGCGGCGGGCGCTCGACCGCTCCCGCGACTGGGTGCGGGATTGAAGCACCCCCTTACATCACACTCAACAATCGTTGACTCCTGCATCATGGGTGGATGAGCGTGGAGGTCGTCGGCAGGTCCCGGCACCGGCCCATCAGGTTCTCCCGGTGGCTGTGGATGCCGGCGGCCGCTGCGGTGGCCGCGGGGTCGGCCTTTGCGGCCACCGGCCAACGGTTCGTTCCTCCCGCCGCCCCCGGCCCCCAGGCGCCGCTGGTCGCGGACACGCCCGCGGCGACACATTCCCCGACCCCCGCGCCCACTCCCGCCCGCCCTCCCGTGGCGGCCGTCGGCAAGGCCGAGATCCTGGAGGCCGAAAAGCGGCTGTCGGAGCTCGGCTACTGGACCGGACCCGTGGACGGGGTCATGGACGCAGGCAGCCGCCACGCCGTCATGGCCTTTCAGAAGGTCGAAGGCAAGCCCCGGACCGGCACCCTCAAGGCAGCCGACGTCGAGGCCATGCGGACCGCATCGCGTCCCGCGCCCCGGGTGAAGGGGGCCAGGCACGCGGAGGTGGACCTTCGCCGGCAGGTCCTGTTCATGGTCGACGGCTCGGGGACCGTGGAGAAGATCGTCCCGATCTCAAGCGGCAACGGAAAGAAGTTCACGTCCCAGGGCTACACGCGACGTGCCGTCACACCGCGGGGCCGGTTCAGCGTCTCCCGCAAGATCACCGGCTGGCGCCGCAGCCCGCTGGGGCTGCTGCACTTCCCGAGCTACATCGTCGGCGGCATCGCGATCCACGGAGCGCCGTCGGTCCCGGCCGGACCCGCCAGCCACGGGTGCATCCGTGTGCCGATGTCGTTCTCGCAGGCGCTCAGCGGCATGCTGCCCGTGGGCACGGTCGTGGTCGTCCACGACGGCGGCCCGATGGTCCAGGAGCAGGACGTCGCCTCGCCCCCGGGAGCCGACACGCCGGACGCCGCCGCCCCGGCAACCGCGCCGCCCTCGCAGGAGCCTTCGGCCCGTCCGGCCACACCGGCGCCTTCGCCTTCGCCCACGCCGAGGCCCTCGCCCACCCCCCAGACGGTGCCGACGGCGCCGCCCCAGCCGACGAGTTCGCCGGGGCCCTAGCCGGACGTCAGGCTGAGACGGACACTCCCGCCAGCTGCCGCAGCTCCGCAGCGGGCTTCGGCTTGCGGTCGGCGTAGCGGTCGACATACTCCTGGCCCGACATCTCGCGGATCTCGTACATCAGCGCGTCCACGAAGTTTCGCAGGGCCATCGGCTCGTGCTCGCCGGAGGACGGGACCGTCATCGGACGCCCGAACGACACGCCCACTCGACCGGACATCCTCGGCATCTTCGAGTCCTTCGGCATGACATCGCCCGTCCCGACCAGTCCCACCGGGATGATGGGGCAGCCGGCCCGCAGAGCCATGCGCGCCACGCCCGTCTTGCCGCGGTAAAGGCGGCCGTCCGGGGACCTCGTCCCCTCCGGGTAGATGCCGAGCAGTCCGCCCGCTCCCAGCACACGGATCCCGGCCTCCAGAGCCGCCTGGGCCTTCTCCGCGTCCTGACGGCGGACCGGTATCTGGCCCACGGTCTCGAAAAACCAACGGGTGCGCCAGGAGTCCCAGTACTCGGCCTTCGCGAGGTACGTGACCCTGCGCGGGACCGACAGGGGGATGAAAAACGAGTCCAAAAACGAGATGTGGTTTGCGGCCAGGATCGCCGGACCGGACGCAGGGAGGTTTTCCACACCCGTGATGCGCACTTCGTAGGCCGTGCGCATGGCGGTTCCGAGGACCGCTTTGAGGACGCGGTAGGCGGCGCGGCTGTACGCCGGGAAGAGTCCCTCCACCGGCTCCCGCAATTCCGACCCCCTCAGTTTGAGCACGCGGTTATAAGTATGGCTCCCATGGCGAGGTTCCTGCCCCCCACCGGCTACGACCCCGACGACGCGAGGCGCCGGGTACGGGCAATCGTCCGGGCGCTGGAGAAGGCACATCCGGACCCGCGGCCGGCTCTGATCTACTCAGACCCGTTCCAACTGCTGATCTCGGTCATCCTTTCGGCGCAGACCACCGACATCTCCGTCAACGCCGTCACCCCGGAGCTGTTCCGGCGCTACCCCACTCCGCACGACCTGGCGGCCGCTGACCCTTCCGAGGTCGAGGTGATAGTCCGGTCAACCGGCTTCTTCCGCCAGAAGACGAAGTCGATCATCGGTACGTCCCGGGTGCTGGTGGACAGGTTCGGCGGCGAGGTGCCGCGGACGATGGACGAACTCCTGACGGTCCCGGGGGCGGCACGAAAGTCCGCCAACGTCGTCCTGGCGCACCTGTGGCCGCGTCCGGAGTCCGACCACGGGATCTTCGTGGACACCCACGTCCGCCGCACGAGCCTGCGTCTGGCGCTGACCGACTCCGAGGACCCGGTGAAGATCGAGCGGCACCTGATGGACCTGCTTCCGCAGAACCGCTGGGCCCGCACGCCCCACCAGTTGATCATGCTCGGCCGCGGCCCCTGCAACGCCAAGGCTCCGCGGCACGAGGAGTGCCCGCTGCTGAAGTGGTGCCCGACGGGGTTGCTGGCAACGGGGGCCGGGCCAGCGGGGACGGGCGGAGCCGGGGCCGTCAGGGCGAAGGGGAAAGGATCGGCCGCAGAATCTCGGCCACGGAGGCGCCGGCCACTTCCATGAGCTCCGGGTAGACCCTCAGCACAGGACGGCTCTCGGCGTCCAGCAGGCCCTCCGGCGACGCGGGCGACGCCCAGAGGACGGCCTGTCCCGGAGTCGCCGCGACGCTGGCCGCCAAGTCGTCCTGCTCCTGCGCCGTCCTGCCCAGCGACGGGATCACCGGCCCGATGTGGGGATGATCCCGGAGAGCCCGGGCGATGGCTCCCCTGGCGAACGGCCGGGGGTCGACCACCCCGCAGCGAAACCGCCTGGCCGCCACCGCCCCCGCCCCCGCCTTGAGCCCGCCCAGTCCGAGCGAGGGCCAGTCCTCCACCACCACCACGTCGCGTCCCACCAGCTGCGATCCCTCGGGCACACCGACCGGCAGGTCGGCGAGCGTGAGCGACGCGTCCGGCGCGACGTCGGCGATCAGGTCCTCCCACTCGCGCACCCGCCCCTCGGGGGCCGAGTCGACCTTGGTCACGACCACCGCGTCCGCCGACGCCAGCCGGTCGCGCGAGAGCTCGTCCGGACCGCGCATCGCATCCACGGCCACGATGTGAAGGTCCGGACGCACCCAGGGGGCAGCCGAACCCCCGCCGTCCCAGACCACCACCTGGGCAGCCGACGACGCTTCCTGGAGCATCGCCCGGGGGTCGAGACCGGTGGCGACCGGGACCCCCGCACCCAGCAGCGGGGCAAGCTCCTCGCGCTGGTCCATTGGACGAGGCCCGGACAGCTCCCTCGGGTCGTGCAGGAGATGCGTCCCGGCAGCCTGGGGCCAGTGCAGGAGGCTGGACTGCGGGTGGCGCACCACCGCCACCGGCACCCCCGACCGGCGCAGCGCGCGGACGACCCGTCGCGCCACAGCGGTCTTGGCCGACCCGGTGCGGGTGGAACTCACGGCGACCACCGTCACTCCGTCCGCGGCCCCCAGCATCGGCGGCTCCTGTCGGCTGATGGTCAGTCCGCGGTCGCGGGCCCAGCTCGCCACAGCCGCGCGCGTCGACGGCTCGCCGGCCAAAAGCCGAACCTCGTCGGCGTCCGGATCGTCCGGGAGCGCCTCCACGGGCAGCACGGGCCGGCCCGCTGGAGTCGAGGCGGGGACGGCCAGTCCCTCGACGGCGAGCGCCGTGATGTCCGGGTCCAGCGACGCCGCGACGAGGCACGCCCCACCCTCGCCTGCTGCCAGCACCCCCACGCCACCCTCCCGATAACCTGAGCGCCGTGAAGGCCACGGGCGCGGCGAAGGCTACCAGCGTCGCCTGGCTGGTTACGGCTGCGCTCATCGCCACCGCCGTCGCGGGATGCGCCAGAGGTGAAGCCCCCTACGCCACGCCGGCCGCGACGGCCTCATCCCGCGGCTCCAGCCCCACGCCCGAAACCGGCCCCGCGGCATCTCCACCCGAAGGACGGGCACCGGCAACCGGCTCCACGCCACGCGCCACGGCCCGGCCTTCCGCGGCTCCCGCGGCACAGTCGCCGGAGGCCGCCGTCCGGGGACTGCTGGATGCCATCGACAGAGAGGACTACGCGACCCAGCGGCTGTACTCGTCCGGACCGGCCTCCGCGCTGGTGTTCGTGAGGGACGTGATCGACCAGGAGAACTCCAGGCGCGGCGCGTCCACGGACAACTCGGTCAAGGTCGTCGAGCCGCCAAAGGTCATGTCCTCCGACGACCGCTCGGCCCGGGTCTCGGTCAAGGCCGGACTGACCGGGGCGGTGTCGGGACCCGAAGGAAACCTCACCTCCGACGACGTGCTCGAGGGGCCGGTGGAAGTGCGCAGGGACGGGGGCTCGTGGAAGGTGACCGACTTCGTTTACACCGGGGGGCGGCTGTCCGAGAACCACTTTGAGATGGGCGCGAGGCAGTCCAAGGAGGGCTTCACCCTCACCGCGCGGGCCGCCCTGAGCTACAAAAAGACCACGGTCGTGCTGATCGCCTTCTCCAGCGACGGGGGCGAGACTGCGCCACTGTCGGTCACGGGGGCGACTCTCATTGACGCCGCCGGCAAGGAGCACACCAGAAACCAGGCCGCCTTCGAGTCGGCCGCCGCGCCGTCCGGGTTTTTCGGCTTTGAGCGAGTGGAGGGCCGGCCGTCGGCGCTGCGCGTGGAAGTGAAACGGCAGGACAAACCCCGCACCTGGACCTACGACCTGCGGACGTGACGAGGCCCGGCTCCCTCACGGGAGCCGGGCCTCAATTCGATGCCGAGCCTGTTACGGAAGCTTGACGGTGGTTCCCGCCGGCGACAGGCAGATGGTGACGGGGGCGCTGGTGTTGTTCGGGTTGATGTTGGCCTGGCCGTTCAGCGTGGCGCCCGTGGTCTTGTCGGCGGCGCCGTGGACGGTGATGCCGTTGCTCGTGCTGGCGTCCACCTGGATGTAGCCGCGGCCGGACTCCTCGCCGACGGTGGCCGAGCCCGTTCCCTGGCTCATGTACAGCGCGCCGGAGCCGTTGCGGTCGCCGGCAGCGGTCCCATCCTGGCTGGCGCCGGGGACGTTGCATCCACCGAATCCTGCCTGAGCCGGGGTGCCCGACATCGTCGCCGCCACAGCCGCGGCCGCGACGGTGATCCAGATCTTGCGCATTGTTCCTCCTAGATCGACCGGGCGCGCCGTTCTCGTACGCCCGCCCTCGGGTGACGACTAGCCATTCGGCGCCGTCGAGCAATTTCCTTCGGGTGCAAAGCAAAGGGGGAGCGCCCGTCCCGGCGCTCCCCCTCGATTCCTGTGTGACCTACGGGGTGAGCGACTCCAGCGTGCAGTACGTTGCGCCGGATCCGCCGTCGTTGAACCAGGCGTCCTGGCAGCCGAGCGAGGCGGGGCTGACCGCGACCGGCCTGCTCTGGATGAACGTGAGGTTCGGGTCGGTGACACGGCCCGTGGTGGAGCGGCCGCGAATCACGTCCCCGGACGCGCCCGCAAGCGCACCGGCAAAGTGGTACGTAGTTGCGTTGCCGGCCAGCAGCCGCGACGACAGGATGTTCGAGCCGGGGTAGATGAAGTTCGAGTTGAACTCCACGTCCGGCGAGGCGAGGCAGCCGATCTCATTCGTGACACGCGTCGGGTTGCCCTGGTGGTAAATCTGGCCTCCCTGCGGGTCGTCGATCGGCTGGTCGAAGATGACGCCGGTCTGCGAGAACACGTACACGTTCTGGTCGCACTGGCCTGCGACAGCGGGCGAGCCGCCGACGGGGACCAGCACCGACAGCATCCCTGCCGCGGCAGCGGCGAGGGCGATGCGGAGCTTGATTGACATGAGCGTCCTCCTCAGGACTGAAGCTTCAGACGTTGTAGTGATACGGGGACCAGGTCCGAATTCCTGCCGGACGTCTGAAATTCGGCCACGGCCCCCTGCCTGCTACCCTCCGCCGCGATGAGCGACTCGATCCTGCTGGAGCGCAAGGGGCGCGTGGCCGTACTGACGCTCAACGTCCCGGACAAGCGCAACGCGATGTCCGCCGAGATGACCGGCCGGTTCCCGGAGGCACTTCGGGAGGTGGCCGCGATGGACGGCGTCCGGGCCCTCGTGGTCACCGGGGCCGGCAGCGCCTTCTGCGCGGGCGGGGATCTGGGGTTCCTGCACTCCGGCCCCCGGGACGTCCCCACGATCCGGGACAAGATGACGTCGTTCTACCCGAGGTTCTCGGCGCTGCTGGATCTGGACATCCCCACGATCGCCGCGATCAACGGTCCGGCCATCGGGGCGGGCCTGTGCCTGGCCCTCATGTGCGACCTGCGCGTGGCCGCCGACGACGCGCCCATGAGCATGCCGTTCGTCCGGATCGGGATCCACCCGGGAATGCTGGCCACCGCGCTTCTGTCGCGGGCCGTGTCACACACCTGGGCGGCGGAGATGCTGTACACCGGCCGCAACGTCACGGGGGCCGAGGCCGCCGGCATCGGACTCGTCAATCGCACCGTGGCGCGCGACCGGGTGCTGGACGAAGCCCTGGCGCTGGCCGGGGAGGTGGCGGCGAACGCGCCACTGGCCCTGCGCTACGTCAAGCAGGGACTTCGCCACGCCTTCCGTCGGACGATGGACGAAGCGGCGGCCTGGGAGGGGTTCGCGCAGCCGGTGACCATGGCCACCGACGACGTCATCGAGGGACTGAAGGCGGTCCGGGAGCGGCGCTCACCCGAGTTCGAGGGCCGCTGAGCTACTGCCCGAGCAGCCCCAGGATCCCGATGATGATCAGGTAGATCGCCACGATGTAGGCGAGAAGCCGTGGGCGGATCAAGATCAGAATCCCGGCCACGAGTGCCAGGACCGCCGGGATGTCGAAGTTGAGACTCACCTCTCGACCCTGGGCCAGCAGAACAGCGAAACTTCGCATCGACGCCTCCCGTCAACCCAGCTTCTGCAGCCGGGGCCTGAGCTCACTTTCCCAGAACCGGAACAGGCCCTCCTGGTCCGGCCCCACCTGGTGAATGTAGACGCGGTCGATTCCCGCTTCCAGGAACTTCGAGATTCTGTCGACGTGGCGGTCGGGGTCCGGACCGCATGGGACCGACTCCGCGACATCGTCCTGGGTCACCTTCTGCGACGCCTGCTCGAAGTGGGCCGGCAGGGCCAGTTCCTGCGACAGCTGGCCGGTCAACGCCGCGTTCGGCCACCACTCGTGTGCCGTCTTGCGGGCCTGGGCCTCCTCGGGGGCCCAGCAGACCGTGACCTGGCCGTAGATCTCACCGCTTCCGCCGGCCTTGCGGTACGCCTGGACCGTCTTTTCGTCGGGCGCCGTCGTGATCAGGCCCTCCCCCACGCGGCCTGCGAGCTCGGCGGACTTGGGGCCCGAGGCGGCGACCATGATCGGCGGGAGCTGTTCGGGCAGCGTGTAGATCCGGGCGTTCTCCACTGTGTAGTGGCGACCGCGGTGGCTCTGCGATCCCCCTCGCCACAGCAGCCGGATGACCTCTATGGCCTCCTCGAGCATCTCGAGGCGAACGTCGATCGGAGGCCACCTGTCGGCCAGGATGTGCTCGTTGAGGTTCTCGCCGCTGCCGACTCCGAAGAAGAACCGCCCCGGCATCATGGCCGCACTGGTGGCGGCGGCCTGCGCGAGGATCGCCGGGTGGATCCGGATGGTCGGGCAGGTGACCCCGGTTCCCAGCCGCAGGCGCTCCGTGGCCTGGGAGATCCCCCCGATGATGTTCCAGACAAACGGGCTGTGGCCCTGGCGGTCCACCCACGGGTGGTAGTGATCCGAGATCAGGGCGAAGCTGAACCCCGCGTCCTCGGCCATCTTCGCGTTGCGGACGAGGTCCCGCGGGGCGTGCTCTTCGCTTGAAATGGCGTAGCCGAACTCCGCCACCTGATCCTCCGCGCTGCCGGCCGGCGGCCGTCCGCGCTACTTGTCCTTGGTGGTCGCGTTCTTGATGGCGTCTCCGGCTCGTCCGGCCAGGTCACCGGCCTTGTCGCCGAGGTCGTCGGCTTTCTGCTTGACCTCCGCCGTGCCTTCCTCGATCTTGCCCTCGCGCTTGAGGTCGCGATTGTCGGTGAGGTCCCCGGCCGCCTGCTTGGCCCGGCCCTTTAGCTCTTCGGCCTTGTTGCTCAGGTCGTTGTCGCCCATGTCGCCTCCCGTGCCGTGGGTCCGGTCGGACCCCCTGGGTCACTCTTTCCCCGCTCGGTCGGAGCGGAAACAGGCCTTGAGCAGCAGGAACGCGGGAAACGAAAAAAGCCCCGGAATGGCCGAGAGGGAGCGCGACGCGGGTCTGGGTCGCGCTCCCTCTGGACGCTGGGGCACAGGTGAGATACCCGGCTCCCCCCGAGTCCAAACCTGTTTCCCAAAAAACTTTTTTCGGCCCCCCGGGGCCGGGGGTAGGATCGGTCCGTGGCACGGAAGTCCCGGGGGTCGCCCTACACGGTGCAGCACCCGGTGGAGCTTCCCGCGGTACGGGACGGCCAGCACTGGCGGCTGGAAGCCGGGGACCGCAGCCTTCGGCTGTCCAACCTTGACAAGGTCTACTGGCCCCGGGACGGCTACACCAAGGGCGACCTGCTCTCCTACTACTACGGCATCGCCGATTTCATCCTGCCCTACCTCGCCCAACGGCCACTGACCAGAAAGCGGATGCCGGAGGGGGCGGAGGGACCCTTTTTCTACGAAAAGAACGCACCCGTCCATACCCCGGACTGGATGCCCAGGTGCAAAGTGGCCTCGGACGAGGGCGGGGGCGTCAACGACTTCCTCATGGCCCAGGACGTGGCCTCCCTGCTCTACGTGGTCAACCTGGGCTCGATCGAGTTCCATCCGCTGCACTCCCGGTGCGCAACCATCGAGCTGCCCGACTACCTGTTCTTCGACCTGGACCCCATGGGCGACGCCACGTTCTCCGACGTCCGGGCGGTCGCGCACCACGTCCGGGCCGCCCTGGACGCCCTGGGGCTTGTCTGCTACCCGAAGACTTCCGGGGCCACGGGGATGCAGATCTACGTCCCGCTGATCCACGGCCCTTCATACGACCAGACCAGGGACTTCGTCGGCGCCGTGGGCCGGGCGATCCTGCGGGCGGACAGGAGCCGGGTGACGATGGAGTGGGACATCTCCAAGCGCGGCGACAAGATCTTCATCGACCACAACATGAACCGCCGCGGCCAGAACATCGCCTCGGTCTACTCGGCCCGCCCGGAGCGCGGCGCGACGGTGTCGATGCCCCTGACCTGGGAGCAGGTCGAGGCCGGGGCGTCTCCCGCCGACTTCACGATCCTCAACGGCCGCGAGCGCGCGGCGCAGGTAGACCACCTGTTCCGCCCCGTCCTGGAGGCTCCGGTGGACCTGCGCCCGGCGATGGAAAGGCTTGGGATGGCCGCCGACTTCGAGTTGACGGGGCGCCCGCCACAGGCGGAGGCCGGGGAGCGCTCGCTGGACGAGTACGCCCGCAAGAGAAACTTCGCGGCCACCCCCGAGCCGGCCGGCTCGAGCGAACCACCGGACGGCAACCGGTTTGTCATCCAAAAGCACGACGCGACGCGACTTCACTACGACCTCCGGCTGGAGCGCAGCGGCGTTTACGTGTCCTGGGCCGTGCCGAAGGGACTGCCGACGGTCCCGGGACAAAGGCACTTGGCCGTCCAGACCGAGGACCACCCGCTGGACTACGGCGGCTTTGAGGGCTGGATCCCGGAGGGCAACTACGGAGCGGGAGAAGTCCGGATCTTCGACCGCGGGACCTACGACACGCTGGAGTGGGAGCCGGGCAAGATCATGATCCGGCTGCACGGGACCCGCCACCGCGGCGAGTACCACATGGTCCGGACGGCCCAGGGGTGGCTGGTGATGCTGTCCAAGCGGTCGGCGCAACTCCAGCCGGACCCACCCCCGGAATTCTCGCCGATGCTCGCGGAGGCCGGGCACAAACCGTTCGACGACGACGAGTGGCGGTTTGAGCCGAAGCTCGACGGAATCCGGACCCTGGCCTACGTGACCCCCGAGGGCACCCGGCTTGTGTCCCGGACGGGTCGCGACCAGACGCATATCTACCCGGAGCTGGCCAGCCTCGCCCAGTTCGTCAATGCGCTGTCGGCGGTGGTGGACGGCGAGATCGTCGCTTCCGACGACTCCGGCAGGCCTTCGTTCGAGCGTCTGCAGCAGCGGATGAACCTCACGGGGTCCGCCGACATCCAGCGAATGCGAAAAACGGTTCCGGTGACGCTTTTCGCCTTCGACCTGCTCTGGCTGGATGGCCGCAGCCTGCTGGCCGAGCCCGTCGAGGAGCGCCGACGCCTGCTCGAGGGCGTGGCGACGGAGACCGGGAGGCTCCGGCTGACGCTGCACCGCGACGGCCAGGGCAAGTCGATGTTCGCCGCCGTGAAAGCCATGGGGCTGGAGGGCATGATCGCCAAGCGCCTCGGCTCCCCCTACCTGCCCGGACAGCGTTCACGGGACTGGCGGAAGGTCAAGGCCCTGAAACGGACGTCGTGCGTCGTGCTGGGCTGGACGTGCGGTTCAGGCTCGCGCTCGACGACGTTCGGCTCCCTTCTGGTGGGGGCCCACGAGGACGGCAGGCTCGTGTGGCTCGGCCAGGTGGGAACCGGCTTCACCGAGCCGGTCCTCAAGGACCTGCTGGCAAAACTGGTCCAGCTCGAAACCGGCGAGCCCGCTGCCGGCGACCCAGCGCTGGCAGCCCTGAAGGGGGGCCGCTGGGTGCGTCCTGAGCTCGTGTGCGACGTCGAGTACCTGCAGCTCACGGCGGGGCGCAAGCTGCGGGCTCCCTCATTCAAGGGACTGCGCCCGGACAAGTCTCCGGCCGATTGCACAGTCGAGGAGGCGGCAGGATAATTGCACGCCCCCGGGCTGCCGGCCGGGGAGGACTCGTTGGGGCTCATCCAGATGAAAGGACCCGTGTCCAAGTGACGGAGGGTCTCGTGTCGCGCGGACAACCGGCCCGCCTGGACGCCCGCGCCCTTCACCAGGAGGCCGTGGCGAAGCTGGGTCTGCGCGCCCTGGAGGTCTCGGATCTCGGCACGCTGACGGCGGAGGCGGTGCGGGTCGTGGCGGAGACCCTGGGCACGGACTCGGCGGGCATCCTGGAGGCGCTGCCGGACGGCGCGACCATGAAATTTCTCGCGAGCTGGGGGTGGGAGGACCCACCCGCCGAGGTAGCCGTCGCGCCGGGGTCACAACTCGAATTCACGCTGCGGGCCGCCGGTCCGGTGGTCGTCGTGGACCTTCCAACCGAGACCAGGTTCGACCCGGCCCCCGAGCTGCTGCGGCGTGGGTTCGTCAGCGCCCTGAGCGTCGCGATCCATCACCGTGAGGGAAGGTTCGGCCTGCTGGGGACGCATCACCGGTCCGCCCGGACATTCAGCACCGACGACGAGACGTTTCTGCAGTCGGCGGCAAACGTCCTCGGAGCGGCCGCCGCCCGTATCCAGGCGGAGCAGCGCGAGCGGCAGGCCCGCGCGGAGGCGGAGGTGGCCCAGCAGCGTCTCGCACTGGTCGCAGAGGTCAGCACGGCCGCGGCCAGCTCGCTCGACTACCGCGAGACGCTCAAGGCCATAAGCAGGGCGGGGGTCGCGCTTTCGGACTGGTGTCTCGTGCACCTGGCCGGCGACGACGGTGAGATCTGGCAGGTCGCCGTTTCCCACCCCGACCCGGAAAAGGAGCGGCTCGCGCTTCAGATCGCGGAGTACTACCCGCTGGACCCCGCCGCCACCCGGGGCGTCCCGAACGTCATCCGCACTGGGCAGGCGGAGGTCGTCCAGGACGTCGAGGCGTCCCTCCCAGGGGCGCAGGGCGTGGAGGCCGACCACCTCCGGTTTTTGTGGTCGCTTCAAATCCGCTCTTCGATCTGCGTCCCCTTGAGCGCGCGAAACACGACGGTCGGCGCCATCACGTTCGCTTCCACCAAGCCGGGACGGCGCTACGGCCCCGACGACGTGGCGCTGGCCCAGGAGCTGGCCCGCCGGGCGGCGCTGGCGGTGGACAACGACAGATTGTTCCGGGAGTTACAGGAGGCAGAGGGCCGGGTCCGGGCGCTGCTGCAGACGCTGGACGCCGTCGTGTGGGAGGCCGACCCCGACACGTTCTCCTTTTGCTTCGTCAGCCAGGGGGCCGAGGACATCCTCGGCTACCCGCCGGAGCACTGGGTGGCAGACGCTGACTTCTGGAAGTCCCTGATACACGCGGAGGACCTGGAAGAGGTCCGGAACTGGCTGGCCGACCTGCGCGCACAGCCCGGCAACGGCTCCGACCGCGAGATCGAGTACCGGGCGAAGTCCGCCCAGGGGCAAACCGTGTGGCTGCGCAACGTCGCCCACCTGGTCGCCGGAGGCCACGGGTCCGGACTGCTGCGCGGGTTCATGGTCAACATCACCAAGACCAAGCAGGGAGAGGCGAGGCAGTCGGCCGAGGGCGCAGCCGCGCGGGCGCTGGCCGAGGCGTCCACGCTCGCCGAGGCCGCGCCGGGGATTCTGGAAGGCATCTGCCGCTCGATCGGATGGGCCGCCGGCGCCCTGTGGATGACCGGCGAGGACGGCGTGCTCCGGTGCCTTGAGACCTGGAACGCACCAACCCTGGATCTCGCCGGGTTCTGGACCCAGAGCAGAGAACTCGAGCTCAGGGCCGGGGAGGGCCTGCCCGGCCGCGTGCTCGACGCAGGGACGTCATGGCTCGAGGACGTGACCCAGGACCCGGGCTTTGCCAGGGCTGCGGCCGCCTCCACCTCCGGCCTCCGGTCGGCCGTGGCCTTCCCCGTGGAGACGGGCGGCCAGACGGTGGGTGTCATGGAGTTTTTCACGGAGTCGGTACGTGAGCCGGACGAGGACCTGCTGCGGATGATGTCGTCGATCGGGGGCCAGATCGGTCAGTTCCACGAACGGGCCGAAGCGGAAAAGCGTGCGGAGCGGGCACTGCGCGAAGACGAGGAGCGATTCGCGTTCCTCGCGGGCGCCAGCACGCTTCTCGCAGGTTCGCTGGACGTGCAGGCGACGCTGGACAACGTCACCAGGCTGGCGGTCCCCTACCTGGCGGACTGGTGTGTCGTGGACCTGCTGGACAGGTCCGGACTTCGCCGGATGTCGCTGCACCACTCCCGTCCCGGCGCCGATGCGCTGCTCGAGGAGCTGGACCGCCTGTACCCGCGACAAGCCGACGCCCCCTTCGGCGCGCCGAATGTCGTGCGCACCGGCGTCTCCGAGCTGCTCGAGGAGATACCCAAGGAGATGCTGACCGGGATCGCCAAGGACGCAAGGCATCTGGAGATACTCCTCAGCCTCGGGATCACCTCCGCGATGATCGTCCCGTTGATCGCCCGCGGGCGGACGCTCGGAGCGGTCACGTTCGCCTCGTCGACGACGGGAAGGCGTTACGGCAGATCCGACCTTCGTCTGGCCGAGGACCTCGCCTCGCGGGCCGCCCTCGCCGTGGACAACGCCCGCCTTTACGACGACAAGGCGCAGGTCGCACGGACCCTCCAGCAGAGCCTGCTGCCTCCCGAGACTCCGCGCATCCCGCATCTGGACGTGGCGGCCCGCTACCACCCCGCAGGCGAGGGGCTGGAGGTCGGGGGCGACTTCTACGACATCTTCCCGGTGGGCCGTAAGACCTGGGCCCTGACGATCGGCGACGTGTGCGGCAAGGGGGCCGAGGCGGCCGCGCTGACCGCTCTGGCCCGGTACACGGTCAGGACGGCGGCGATGTTCCCCCGTGAGCCCCACCAGATCCTGTCACTGCTCAACGAGGCCGTCCGCCGGCAGCGGACCGACGACAGGTACTGCACCTGTGTATTCGCCAAGATCGACCCGTCCCCGAGGGGGGCCAAAGTGACTCTGTCGTGCGGGGGGCATCCGCCGCCCTACCTGGTTCAGCGGTTCGGCAAGGTGGACAAGATCCGGTGCCAGGGCACGCTGCTTGGTCTTTTCCCGGACGTGTCGCTCAACGACGCCCATGTCGAGCTGACACCCGGGGACGCGCTGGTTTTCTACACCGACGGAGTCACGGAGGGCCGGGGGAAAACGGTCCCGTTCGGCGAGGGGATGCTGAAGACGGTCCTGACGCGGACCATCGGAAAGGATGCCGACGCCACGGCGAGAGAGCTGGAGAAGACGGTTCTGGACTATCAGAACGGAAACGCCTCCGACGATATGGCGATCGTCGTCATCAAGGCGCCGCTGAGAAGCTAAGAAGCGGCGGCGGTCCGGTCGTCCAGAGCCAACTGGAAGCTGACGGTCATTCCGCCGTCCGGATTGCGGATCACCTCAGCATCCGGGAAAAGCGACCTGATGAGCATGAGCCCGATGCCGCCCTCGAACAGCTCCGGACTGTCCGGCGACAGGATCGGGGTCTGCACCGGGGGGGGGTTGGTGGGGGCCTCGAAGCCCTCGCCGGCGTCGATGATCTCGTAGCGCAGCGTGCTGGTCCCCTGCCGCACGACCACTTGGATGGGCTCGTTGACGGCGGAGTTGCGGTGAGCCTTGATCGCGTTGGAGCAGGCTTCGGAGATGGCTACCTTGACGTCCTGGATGCGTTCCTCGTCGGCCTGGAAGTGCCGGGCTACGGCGGCGCCGAAAGCACGAGCCGTTCCTACGTAGCGTGGCTCGGGCCTCAGGCTGAGGTTGAACCCGTCACTTGCGTCTCGTTGGCGCTCCGCCAACATCCAGTCTCCCCGCTGTCCGACGTTCACGCGCCACTCAGACGCGCGATCATCATCCCACAGGTCCGGCCCTGCCAAACCTGCTGCGTCGGGTAGTACCCTGTTCGCCTGCGAGGCAAACGTCGAGTCATAGCCCAGAGGAGCTCATGAGCAGCGGAAACGGGCAGATGCACGAGGCAGTCTCGGTAAGGATCCCGCTGCGCCCTGAGTACCTGCACATCCTGCGCACGCTGGCGGCCGAGATGGCAGCCCGCATGGACTTTTCCTACGACGCCGTGGACGACCTGCGCCTCGCGGTAGACGAGGCGGGCTCGCAGCTGATGGCGGCCAAGTCGGAGTCGCGACAGCTGTGCATGAAGATCAGCGACGACGACGACCGGCTCGAGCTGGTCGTCTGCACCGACGCTCCCGCGCAGCCGTGGCCACCGTCCGGCCTGCGGCACACGCTCGCCTGGCAGGTCCTGTCCAGCCTCGTCGACGAGGCGCTCTTCACCGTCGATGGAGAGGGCTCGGCCGTCCGGATGAGCAAACGGGGAGTGCGGTGAGCAGGGAGCAGGAAGCGAGCACAGAACCCATACAGCACGCGGCTCCGGAGGCCCGTTGGCCCGCGGGCTCGTCCGCTCTCGAGGAGGCTCCCTCGGGCGACGGCGTCAAGGCCGGGACGGATGACGATGCCGCCCCGGCCGACGACCCGGACGTCCAGGCCGCGCTGTCGGACATGTCCGACCTGCTGGACGTGGACCCGGTCACCCTCGACGAGCGCTCCCGGGCGCTGTTCGCCCGCATGCCGGACGAGCAGGCCAGAAACGATCTTGTCGCGCTGTACCACCCCCTGGCGGAGTACCTTTCGTCCCGCTTCCGGGGATACGGGGAGTCCAGCGACGACCTCGGACAGGTCGCCAGCATCGGGCTGATCAAGGCGATCGACCGGTTCGACACCGAACGCGGCGTCAAGTTCTCGACCTACGCCACACCAACGATCGTCGGGGAGCTCAAAAGGCATTTCCGCGACCGCTGTTGGGCAATCCGGGTGCCCCGACGTCTGCAGGACCTGGCCCTGCAACTGCGCGACGTCCTTTCGTCGCTCAACCAGGAGATCGGCCGCTCCCCCACCATCGCCGAGATCGCGGAGCGCGCCGGGCTGACCACCGAACAGGTCCTGGAGGGCATGGAAACCATGCAGGCGTATTCCGCCTCTTCGCTGGACACACCCGCCGAGGCCGAGTTCGAGACGTCACTGATCGACACGCTGGCCGACCCCGACGAGTCGATCGAGCTGGTGGAGGGCTGGGCCGACCTCGGCCCCCTGATCCGCAGGCTGCCGGAGCGCGAACGCAAGATCCTGTACTACAGGTTCTTCCGGGGGCTTAGCCAGAGCCAGATAGCCGAGCAGCTCGACATCAGCCAGATGCACGTGTCCAGGCTGCTGTCGCGCACGCTTTCGATGCTGCGCGCCAACCTCGGCGACCTCGACGGTTAGTCCTTCCGAGCCGCAAGCGGCGCAACGCTTTTGGGATTGTGCGCGGCGGCCGTGTCCTAACCCGCTGCGAGCCGCTCCAGCGCCATCCAGCCCGCCCCCACCATCCCGGCCTCACCGCCCAGCTCCGCGGCAACGATGTCCGGAAGCGGCCGGTAGTCCGGTGCCTCGACTCGCTCGCGCATCGCCCGGACCGCGCGATCGGCGAGCAGGTCCCATTCGCGCGCCAGTCCGCCACCCACCGCAATCCGCTCGGGGTCGAACACGTTCACAAGCGACGCAAACCCCCAGCCGATCCACTCCGCCAGCCGGTTGACGATCCTCACGGCGACCTCGTCGCCGTCCCTCGCGGCGCGGGTGACCGTCTCGCCGCGCAGGGAGCCCGCCCCGACTGCCGCGAGCGCACCTGTGGCCCCCGCGCCGAGTTCCTCGCGAGCCATGCGCTCCAGCGCCCGGCCCGAGGCGAACTGCTCCCAGCACCCGAGCCTGCCGCACCCGCACAGGGGGCCGTCCGGGTCCGCCAGCATGTGCCCTATCTCCGCCGCGCCGCCGTGCGCCCCCCGGTAGGGGCGTCCGTCGATGACGATGCCGCCGCCGACGCCGGTGCCGAGGGTCACGCAGATGAAGTGCCTGGTCCCCTTGCCGGCACCGAAGCGGTGCTCGGCCCACGCGGCGCAGTTGGCGTCGTTGTCCACCACGACGGGACGTCCCACGGCACCGGCAACCACCTCGCGCATCGGGACGTCGCGCAGGCCGGTATTGGGCCCGTACAGGTAACGTCCGGACTCGAAGTCCACGATGCCTGCCGCGCCGACACCGACGGCTGCCGCATCGGGCGCGTCCAGCCGCCCGACCAGGTCCCGGACCGCACGCTCCAGCTCGGCCGCGTCGTCCAGGTCGCTCGGCATCCGCTCGGACCTCACAACGCGGCCCAACTCGTCGACCACGCCGGCGGCGATCTTCGTGCCGCCGAGGTCTATGCCGATGGCCTCAGCCACCGGGAGCGCCGGCCGGTGCCTCCGGGTCCGCGGCGTCGCCCGGACGGGGGCGGGCCGGTGTTCCTCGGATCTGGATCGACTGAAGCTGGTCGGGCACTCGCCGGGAGTCCAGGTCGGTGGCGATCTCGGCCAGGCCCTCGATGACCGTCCGCAGCGCCAGCCCGACCTCCCTGGCCGCCCGCAGCAGGTGCTCGGTCGTCTCCGGGCCCACCCGTCGCACCACGGAGGTCACGACGTCGGCGAGACCCGCGGCGCAGTCCTGAGCAGCGGCTGTCACGTCGTCCCGGTCCTCCGGCTGCTCGCCGTCCCACCCGGGTGGGTCATCGGATTGCCGGTTCATCTCCATCCTTCCCGAACGTGATCCTCAATACGGGACCGTCAAAGGCAGCGTCCATCACCTGCCGACGGCGAAGCGACTGCGGCAGCACGAGCGACCGCCTGTAGGACCCGACCGTCACGATCAGCTCCTCGCCCCGCCTGGACAACTCCAGCCTGCCTTCGGCA
>DATLNZ010000205.1 GCA_035536535.1 Actinomycetota bacterium
CCGGGCAGCGTGATGGTGTTCCACAGCGCGCTGGTCCACGCGTCGTCGCCGAACCGGACGCAGTCACCCCGCCGGCTGATGATCTACAGCCACTACCCGTCCACACACGTGGTTGAGCCGGACAAGCGCAACCGCCACCTCAGGGAGGCCGGACAGGACCACGAGCGCGAGTACTCCGCAGCTCTGGAGCGGGGGTTCAGTCCTTCGTACTCGATGACCTAAGAGGTGGCGAACAGCGGCAGGCACTTCGATGCGATCTGGTCGATGTGCCGGTGGTCGGTGCCGCAGCAACCTCCCATCACGTTCAGCTGGCTCAGCCGGCTCTTCAGGTCGGCGTAGTCGGAGCCGAACTCGGCCGGATCGCCGCTATCGAGCTCCGTAGCCTCGTCCAGCTCGGCGTGACTCTTGCGTGATGCGTTGGCCCGGACGCCTCGGATCCTCTGCGTCCATTGCCCCCCCGACAGCACATGGTCGAAGTGGCTTGGGTGCGCGCAGTTGATCATGTAATAGGACGGATAGCCCGAGGTCGCCTCCTCGACGGTTTCGACCGCCGACTGCAGCGTCTGACCGGTGGCCAGCTTGCCGTCGGTCTCGACGACGAACGACACCGCGACCGGCATACCGGCGCTCTGGGCCGCCCTGGTTACGCCGATTGCCTCCTCGACGTAGTTCATGGTGATCGCTGACACCATGTCCGCGGCGGTGCCGGCGAAGGCTTCCACCTGTTCGCGGTGGTATTCCGCGGCCTCCTTGTCCGACATGATGGTGGTCGGGATGTAGCCGTCTCCGCGGGGGCCGACGCAGCCGCTGATGACCACGGGAGTGTCTGGTCCCTCGACTTCGGCGCGAACCTCCTCCATCAGTCCGATGGCCTTCCGGTTGGCTTCCGCCAGAGCCTCCGGCGAGTAGCCCAGCTTTGTCGCCCAGTCGGGGTTGGACCGCCAGGTGGGGCTCTCCAAGACCAGTCCGGTGCCAAGGCGGGAGGCCAGGGCCGCGTACGTCGCGAAGTACTTGCGCAGGGCGGCTTCGCCTTCGGGAGTCTGCAGGAGGTGGAAGGCGGCGAAATAGGGGAGGTCCAGGCCGTCGAGAAAGATCAAGGTCGTTTCGATACCGCCGTCGGTCAGGAACAGCCGGTCGTCCAACTGCGGCAACGAGCTTCGGTGTTTCGCCATGTCGGGCCTCCTGCGTCGGGTGCGACGACTATCCCAGATCGGTGGCCTGTAACCTCGAAGGCCCGTCCAACAATCCCGCTCTTGATACCGTTCGGCCCGAGAGGAGGCGGCCTCTGGCTCCCGGGATAACTCAGAGATTGGCGCGGCTGCCGCGGCACGAATCGTTCGCGCCCGCGCTGATCATCGGCCTGCTCCTCGTCCTTCCGTTGCTCCTGCCCAAGGGGCTGCCCCTCGGCCAGTACGCGCTGGGGGTCGTCTACGGGTGCGGGTCGGCGCTGGTCGTCATCGGCCTGCTGCTGGTGTTCCGCAGCGACCGCATCATCAACTTCGCGCAGGTGCAGCTCGGCGCTCTGGGGGCGGTCCTGTTCTTTCAGCTCGTGCACAGGCTGCAGTTCGTCCGGTGGGCGCGCGGGATCTGTCCGGACTGCCTGCCCCGCAACCCGGCCGCGGCCCCCGTGTGGCTGCAGTACGTCAACTTCACGCTCGCGCTGGTGGTTGGGCTCGCGACCGCCGTCCTGCTGAGCCTCCTGGTGTTCATGCTCGTTGTCCGCCGCCTGCGCAACTCCCCTCCTCTGGTCGCGACGGTGGCGACGCTCGGTATCGCGCAGGTTCTGGCGTTCGGGATCCTGATGCTGCCCCGGGCCTTCGGCGAGGACGAGATAGCCGCGGCCATCGCCCGGCCCCCGCACGACGCCACGATTCGCCTGGACCCGGTGGTGTTCCACGTAGGGGAGATCGCCACCGTCATGGCGGCGCTGGCGGTGTTCGCCGGCATGGCGGTGATGCTGCGGCGCTCCAAAGCCGGGATCGCGGTGAGGGCCTCCGCCGAGAACCCCGAGCGCGCGGCCACCCTCGGCATGAACGGGACGCTGGTCGCGGCGATGGTCTGGATGACTGCCGGGTTCGTGTCCGGGCTCGCGGGCGTGCTCACCACGATGACGACCGGGTCGACGTCCATCGGGGGGGCCGGTCCGCAGACGCTGCTGCGAGTCCTCGCCGCGGCAGTGATCGCGCGGATGTCCAGCTTCCCGCTGGCGATCCTGGCCTCCGTCGGCATCGCCGTCGCCAACCAGGGGTTCTTCCGGTCGTTCGGCAACGGGATCCTCGTGGACGTCGTCGTCTTCGCAGCCGTGGTCGCTGTGCTGCTGCTGCGCAGGTCCACGTCCGGCTCGCGTGTCGACACGGAGGGAAGCTCGTGGCGGGCTGCGCGCGAAGTCCGGCCGATCCCGGTGCAACTGCGCAAGCTGCCTTCCGTCGTGAAGTGGCTGCGGGTGGGGGCCGTCCTCGCCGCGGTCGTTGCCCTGGCGTTCCCCTGGATCATGGAGCCCAGCGACACGAGCAAGGGCTCGATGACGCTGATCTTCGGGATGGTCGGGCTGTCCCTGCTGCTGCTCACGGGCTGGGCCGGACAGATAAGCCTCGGTCAGTTCGCCTTCGCCGCCGTCGGCGGATTCGTGGTGGCCGTGCTGTCCGGACGGATGGGCTGGCCGATCCTGGTCGCCGTCCCGGCAGCTTCCGTCGCCGGAGCCGTGGTCGCGGTGGTGGTGGGACTGCCCGCGCTGCGGATCCGAGGCCTGTACCTCGCCGTCACCACCCTCGGCTTCGCCGTCGTGACCACCAACATCCTGCTCAACGAGCGCTACGGCGGCGCGCTGATCCCCAGCACCCTGGACCGCCCCGTTCTGCTCGGCCTGGACACCGGCGACGAGCGCGTCTTCTACTACCTCACCCTCGTCCTGCTCGCCGGCTGCGTCGCCGCCGTCTCCGGGATGCGCCGCAGCCGGACCGGACGCGCGCTCATCGCCTGCCGCGACAACGACCGGGCCGCGCAATCGTTCGGCATCAACCTGGTGCGCGCGCGCCTGGAAGCATTCGCGGTGTCCGGGCTGATCGCGGCATTCGCCGGCTCGATCTACGCCTACCACCAGCAGGGCGTGCTGCCCGGCAACTACGCGCCGGACCAGAGCCTGACCATGTTCCTCATGGTGGTGGCCGGCGGCCTCGGCTCCATCGCCGGCCCCCTTCTCGGCGCCCTGTTCGTGGGAGGCCTCACGATCTTTCTGCGTGAGGGAGTGACGGTCAGCACCGCGGGCGCCGCCCTGCTGCTCCTGTTGTTCGTGCCCGGCGGGATGAGCCAGGTGGTGTACGGCGTCCGCGACGCTCTGCTGCGCCGGGTGGCCGAGCGGCACCGGATCGTCGTTCCGAGCCTGGTCGCCGACACCCGTGTGGACCTCACCGACGAGTTCCGCGTCCCGATCGCGCCGAAGCTTCTGCCCACGGGGGCCCAGGCGGCCGTGGCCCGCCGCTACAGGCTCGGCTCCCACAAACCGCCGGCAGCCGAGCGGGAGTTCTCGCGATGAGCACCACCAGGCCCCCCCGCGACACGTCGCCGCCGCAGCCCGCGGAGCCGAGCATGCGCGAGGACCTGTGGCGCGCCGCGCACCACCCGGGCACCGCCGCGGGGGCCGATGTCATCGAAGCACCCGAGGCCCTGCGTCCGGTCGTGCCTTCGGACCGCGAACTCGAGCTCGGGCTCGCCGCCGACGGACACGCCGGACCCGCGCCCGCCCCGGCGCAACCGCAGCGCGAGAAGCTGAGCCTGAGGCAGCGCGGCCGCCGCCTCGTCCATGACTACAGGCCCAGCGAGGTCACGGCGGGGACGTCGGCCGTCCCGCTGGTGGTGATCAGCACGATCACGCTCCTGGACTCGATGGACGCCAACGGCCTCGGCATCCTGCTGCCCTACATGCGCAAGGACCTCGGGTTCGACATCCGGTTTCTCGCCGCGATGGGACAGATCCTGGGCATCGTCAGCACGATCCTGGCCCCCCTCATCGGGTACATGGCCGACCGCGTGTCGCGAACGAAGATGGGCTTCATCGGCGTGACCGGGTCGGGGATCGCGTCGTTCGTCACGGGACTCGGATCGACGCGGCTGCACCTCGCCGCCACCCGGACCGGGAGCGGGATCGTCAGCTCGCTCAACAACCCGATCGGACTGCCGCTGCTCGCCGACTACTACCCGCCGCAGACGCGCGGTCGGGTGTTCTCCTTCTACTTCACCGGCGGACAGCTCGGCACGATCATCGGCCCCCTGGTCGCGGGAGCCCTGGCCACGGTCTTCAGCTGGCGAGCGGCCTTCTTCTTCCTCGGCGGCCTGAGCGCGCTGGCCGGCATAGGTTTCCTGTTCCTCAAGGAGCCGGTACGCGGGAGCATGGACCGGCTCAGCGCCGGCGTCTCGCAGGAGGAGGCGCAGAAGCCGCCCCCGCCTCCTCCGGGCCTGGTGGAGTCGTGGCGCGCGTGCGCATCCATCGTGACGCTGCGAAGGCTTTGGTACGCGGAGCCGTTTCTGACGGTCGGGGGCAGCGGGCTGGCGATCGTTCTGATCGTGTACCAGGTGGACGTCTTCCGACTGCCCGCCGGCGTCGTCGCCGTCGTGACGGCTCTCGGCGCGGTGTCCGGGATGATCGGGCTGGTGGTCGGCGGACCCATGGTCGACCGGTTCGTCGCCTACCGCCCCGGCCGCGTGCTGACCCTGCTGGGGGCCCTGCTGGTAATCGACATCTTCCTTTTCATCGGCTTGGCCTTCAGCCGGATCGTGTGGATCAGCCTTCCGATCGTCCTGCTCCTACCGGGCATCAACTCGATACTCATACCCGCGCGCACGGCCATAGAGACGCTCGTGATCCCGGCGCGCATCCGGGGCATCGGCCTGCAGACCAAGGCCCCCTGGCGGCTGCTCGGCTCCCTCATGTTCCTGGGCCTGCTGTTCCTGGTCGACTCCTCCTCGGACCCGATCGCGCTGCTCGTCTACCTGCCCCTTTTCCTGGCCGGGGCACTGCTGCACATCGCCGCGGGAGCGGGGGTCGAGCGCGACATACGCGCCGCCCGGGCGGCGGACCTCGCCGAGCAGGCGGGGCTGCAGTCGCAGGAGTCCGGTCGCGAGGCGCTGCTGATCTGCCGCGACGTGGACGTCCACTACGAGGGGGTCCAGATCCTTTTTGGAGTGGACTTCGACGTCGCCCAGTGCGAGATCGTCGCCCTGCTCGGCACCAACGGGGCCGGCAAGTCCACGCTGCTGCGGGCGATCTCCGGGCTGACGGAGGCGTCCAACGGCGCGATCTTCCTGGACGGGCGCGACATCACCCACGTCCCTCCCTACGAGATCGCCGCGCGCCGCGTCGTCCAGATGCCGGGTGGGCGCGGGATCTTCCCGACCCTGTCGGTGGCCGAGAACCTGCGCGCGGCCACATGGCTTTCCGAGGACGACGAGAAGTTCATCGAGTCGCAGATGACTCGGATCCTCGAGGAGTTCTTCCCCGCCCTCAAGGCGCGGCTGGACGAGCCGGCGGGCGCGCTGTCCGGAGGCGAGCAGCAGATGCTGGCGCTCGGCCAGGCGTTCCTGATGCGCCCCCGGCTGCTGATGATCGACGAGCTGTCCCTGGGGCTGGCGCCGGGGGTCGTCCGGCAGCTCGTGTCGATCCTCAAGGAGCTGCGCGAGCTCGGGTCCA